>JBCBPD010000004.1:0-92476 GCA_039820925.1 Bacteroidota bacterium
GATTCCTTGACGAGTTTGAACCTACGGGATAATGCCATTCTGGAAATTCCAGAAGGTCTGGGTGCTTTGAAGAAATTGCAAGCTCTGGATGTATCTTCCAATGAATTGAAGACCATTCCAGATGATATGGGTTCTATTGAAGCGTTACGTTTGTTGAATCTCAGAAACAATGAGATAGAAGTCTTGCCAACAACAATTGGCTCGCTCAAACAACTTATGGAAATCAACTTGGATTTCAACAAGCTTCAACAGTTACCGGTAGAAATTGGTGACTTAGACCTTACAAGCCTATCTCTGTATGGCAATAGAGAACTAGCAGCACTTCCAGAGGAACTGGGCAATAATTTACGCTTGATGAACTTGAATGTGGGCTGGTGTAATTTGTCAGCCCTACCCAATCGCCTGGAGGATTTGATAAGTTTGGTCGAATTGAATGTTTCGGAAAATCAATTGACCGAGGTGCCAGAAGGCATAGGAAATTTGAAGGCCTTAAAAAGATTGATGCTTCAAAAAAATCAACTCGGTACTTTGCCGGAAGCCATGGGAGAACTGAATAGCCTATTGGTTTTAGAGATTCAGGAAAACAACTTAACCACCCTTCCAACCGCACTTTGCCAGCGTATTGCTGAAAACAATGTGGTCCTCAACAAAGACCCGGATGCACAGTGCGAATAATGCCTTTTGTTAAGGTTGGAGTGCTTTTTTTGGCGAACTTTAATGCTCAAAAATAATTTGGATGAGCTTAGCAGGTAAAGTAGTATATATCACCGGTGGTTCAAAAGGAATCGGATTGGGTGTGGCGCAAACCCTTTTATCGCAGGGGATGAAGGTTGCAATAAGCGGTAGAAATGAAGCAAGTTTGAAGGAGGCGCTTGTGCAGTTGGGGAATTCGGAGGATGTTCTTGCGCTCCAAAGCGATGTGACATTTCTTTCCGATGAGGAGAAGACTGTCGAGGCCATCTTACAACATTGGGGCCAGCTGGATGTTGTTATCGCGAATGCAGGAGTAGGTCATTTTGCCCCAGTCGACGAACTTTCTTCCGAAGCATGGCAAAGCATGATGCGAACCAACTTGGATGGGGTTTTCCATACGCTAAAGGCTTCGGTGGAAGCTTTGAAAGGTTCGCAAGGGTATTACATTACCTTAGCTAGTTTGGCTGGGACCAATTTTTTTGCCCAAGGCGCAGGGTATAATGCCACAAAGTTTGGTGTAGTAGGCTTCACACAGGCCGCAATGCTCGATTTACGAGGATATGGCATTAAGGTGAGCACCATAATGCCAGGGTCGGTATCAACCCATTTCAATGGTAATGAGCCTTCAGATAAAGACGCCTGGAAAATTCAACCTGAGGATATTGGAAAACTGGTGTTGGACCTTCTCCAGATGCACCCTAGAACACTTCCGAGTAAAATAGAGGTACGCCCTTCCCGTCCTGATTTAAAGGGGAAGTAAACGTGTTTCAGAGAAATCGAATTGGGGATTGAAGATTTCTAGAATAAGGGTTTTGAGCTGCGTTTCAAAATCATCCATGTCTTCAAAGGAAAGCAATGTATTGCGGTTTAAACTCAAAGGCAGTAGTCCTTGCCGCATGGTTTTTACAGGGTAGATTCCGCCTTGCAGAACGGAGGTTTGATGATTTTTTGAATATAATAGCGCATAACACAACAGCTGGAAGGCTTTGGTTTTATTTCCTTCAGATACACTTTCCAGACTGTTGGAAAATTTGACTTCTGCTGGAGCAACCCGTCCCGTTTTATAGTCCGAAATACAGCGGACACCATTGATATCCTCAACGCGGTCTAGGAACCCTTTTAGTTTTATGGGGAAATCCAACTCAGAAAGGGTAAAATGCGTTTCATATCTCTCTTCCAGGGCCACAATTTTGATGGTATTTGCCGCTACACGACGTTCTTCCCATTTTAAAAACTCCATCAGGTACTTGGTGATAACCTTATGGACCAAAAGATAGCGCCCTACTTTGAGGTTAACATCCGGAAGATGCTTCAGGAACACCGCTTGTATCTCATGCGAAAGGTTTTCTTTCATTTGTTTTAAAGCGGAGAGGTCAAGCGTTTTTCCCAAAAACGGAAGGTAAATAGCATATAAAATATCGTGAACAATTGTTCCAAAAAGATTCGGCGCCATGGTTTCTTGAGAGACTTCTGGTTCATTCAATTGAAGCACGTACCGCTGATAAAACTCCCATGGATTTTGAATGTAAACCGATAGGGAAGAAGGCGAAAAACCAGATAGGGCAATTTGTTTTAACCTTTCCTGTAGTATCGGGGTCTTAGCAACTTGTTTGGGCAAGTGGGGTGTAGCCCTAACTTTAGGTGTAGCCAGCGTATGGGTAACATGGTCAACGAAACGCTCATCCGTCAGCAATTGTGAAATTAAACGGCTTCGTTCTCCTCCTATTAAGGTGTCGGGTTCGGTGTTGTAATAAAGATGAACGTTTTTGGCGCGTTGTATAAGGCGATAAAAGTGATAGACATAAATGGCATCTTTTTCCTTGTACGTGGGTAAACCATAGGCTCTTTTCACATCAAAGGGAATGAAGGAATTGTTGCTTTTTCCTGCGGGAAGCACGCCTTCGTTAACTGAGGTCATAAAAACCGTTTCGTAGTCCAAAACCCGGCTTTCAAGCATTCCCATAATTTGTAACCCCTCAACCGGATCTCCAAGAATATCCAAAGTCTCGGCCTGGCACAATTGGTCAAATAAAGGCTTTAAAGTGTTCGCGTTGGATAGAAACGGGTATGTCTCCTGATACGACTTTAGTTGATTGAAGATGGTATGTAAACGAAATAGATGCTCCAATTCCAAAGCATTGCCCTTTTTGCTATTGTCCTTTCGGAGAAGCTCAAGGATGGTTAATAGGTCGGCGAGAATAGAATCTGCCTTTGAAGATTCGTTTAAAATGAGGTCAAAGATTGCTGGGCTTTCTCCTAGCGGCTGCAACATCATTTTGGAAACAAGAAGTGCATCGGAAGTATGTAGAAAAGAAATGTAAGCTGCTAAATTCACTTGCTTCTTTTCCGAAATCAGCCTATGGCTATAGGGATGGCTAAAGAGCTTTTGAAGTAAGGCTTTGGGCCAACCTTTTGCATTTTGAGTGCCCTTTATTTCAAGCAATAGGTCAAAGAAGTGTGCTAGCTGGGAATCTTGTAAAGGGAGTCCCATAGTAATGTTTACATCTTGTAAGTTGCTTGGAAGTGAAGACAACAATGGATTCAGCAGTGACTCATGTGCTAAGACCACGGCAGTGGCGTCCAAATCCGCGGCTTGTAGTTGAGCCAGTCGCTCAGACAGCTTTTTTACCTGAACAATATCTTTGGGCACGCCGGTAATATGAATTTGCGCTGGCGGATTTAAATGCGCCTGAATTCCCTTTGGGGTGCGAGAATTGTAATAAGGCCAATGTTTTACATATTGTCGAATGAACAAACCTGCATCGTGATAAGAATCGGAAAGAAAGCTCTCATCAATATCCCAATAGATTTCTGAGGGTCCATGGTCCAATACTTTTTGGATGATTGTGGACTCGGCATTGTTTAGGGCATTGAAACCAATAAATATGATAGGGCGTTTATCGTTGGAATCGAGATAAGCATCCAAATGGTCCGCCGCATCCCTATAAATCAATCCTTGATATCCCTTTTTTTTGGATTTCAACTTGGCGGTGAAATCTTGGTAAATCGAATACAATTGCCCCCATAGCGCTAAATAATTCTCAACCATTTCAGTTTTTCGCTCCTGAAGCGACCAATGGTCAAGTTCTTTAACGGCTTTTAAGTAGTTGAGAATGTCATCGGGGGGAATAAGGTAACGGTCAATTTCATTAAAGTCTTGCAATAACGTCTGTCCCCATTTCGAAAAAGAGTTGAAGTCCTCTTGCAATTCGTCACCAAGTCGGTTTTGATACACCTGAAACAGTTCCATCAAGAGCTCGATGGAAGGTGCCGGAGTTAGTAGAGTAATTTCGCCAATGAAGTCTTCTATGGCGAGAATATCTGGAGCAAAAATGGTTTGCGTTATGTGCGCTTGTAAATGTCGCTTTAGAAAAAAAGCAGCGCGCTTACTGGGGAGTACATAACGACAAGCGGTAACATCGTACTCGTGTGCTAGCAAATCGGACAATACTTCCTCCAGAAAAGTTTTGTGCATGCTTAAAAATAAAAAAGGCCCAGCTTTCGCTGGACCTTTTTTTCAAGAAAATGATTTCTTCTTATTTGATAAGGTTGATTTCAACCCTTCTGTTTTGAGTTCTACCAGAACGTGTGTTGTTGGTAGCAATTGGCTTGTCTTCACCGTAACCAATAGCGTTCAAACGGTCAGCAGCAATTCCTTTATCGATAAGGAAGTCACGTACAGAGTTTGCTCTTTCTTCAGAAAGTTTTTGGTTCAATTTAGCAGAACCAACGCTATCAGTGTGACCTTCAACAGTAAACTTAGCTGTTGGGTACTCGTTCAAAATCTGGATGATATCTACCATTACAGAAGTAGATTCAGCTTTAATAGAAGATTTACCAGTGTCGAACAAGATAGTTCTAGCGTAGTCGTTCAATTGTTTTTGAACTTCTTCAGTTACTTCAGGACAACCGTTGTTAGCAACAGTACCAGCTACTTCAGGACATTGGTCATCTTTGTCCAATACACCGTCACCGTCAGTATCAGGCCATGGACATCCTTTGTTCTCAGCAGGACCTGCTTCGCTAGGACAATCATCATCTTTATCAGCAACCCCGTCACCGTCAGCATCAGGACAACCAGCCAATTCAGCTAGACCAGCTTCGCTAGGACAAGCATCATCTTTATCAGCAACACCGTCACCGTCAGCGTCAGGACAACCGTTCATTTCTTTAGAACCAGCTTCGTTAGGACAATCATCCTTAGCATCTTCGATACCGTCACCGTCAGAATCAGGACAACCGTTGAAAGCTTCTAAACCAGCAACTTCTGGACAAGCATCGTCTTTATCGTAGATACCGTCACCGTCAGTGTCAGTTCCACCAAACTTGATGCTAACACCAGCTAAGTGTTGGAAATGCTTTACCAAGTAATCTTCGAAAGCATGCTTGTATTGTGTTTGAAGGGTCAAACCGATGTTTTCAGTAAACCAGAAGTTTACACCGACACCACCATTAACAGTACCAGCACCAATTTCATCAACCCAAGTATAACCACCACCAATCTCAACGAAAGGATCAACAGTAGTGTTTTTCAAGAACGCGTACTTGATAGTACCATCAAGAGCGTAGTGGGATAGGTTGTCTACACGAACATCGCCTAATTTGTCAATTCTGTTCAAGGAACCACGAGCACCCACAGTGAATCCATCACCTACATAACGAGATACAGAAATGTAAGAAACAGAAGGAAGAATGTTCCAGTGGTCAGTGGCATTAAAGTATTCGCTGAAAACGCTACCGGTTTCGAAACCGAAGTTTTGTAACGCGCTATCGTCACCTGTAGGGTATACATCAATCGCGTTAACTCCAAAACTCACCTGCCAAGGATTATTCTCGTCTTGCGCTTGGATGCTGTTGAAACCTAGGAAAACCAAGGCAACAACCAATAATTTGCAAAGATGTTTCATGCTCAAAATTTTAAGTTTAAGTGTTTATCAGCAGCAAATGTAAGTTGTTAAGAACTATTAACAAAATCTTAGTTTCATTTTTTTTAACGCAATACACAGAAGATTTTGAACACTTAAACGACGTTTAATGCCTTACCAACTTTTGTAAAAGCGGCAATCGCTTTGTCCAAATGTTCAACTTCATGCGCGGCGGATAGCTGCACGCGAATTCTCGCTTTTCCTTTGGGAACTACAGGATAAAAGAAACCAATCACGTATATACCTTCTTCCAATAACATATTGGCCATCTCTTGGGAGAGTTTGGCATCGTACAGCATTACGGGTACAATGGCCGAGTCACCATCAATGATATCGAAACCTGCTTTTTTCATCCCTTCTTTGAAATATGCTGTATTCTGTTCAAGCTTATCACGAAGCGAGGTATCATTGCCAAGCAACTGGAATACCTTAATCGAGGCGCCCACAATTGCGGGTGCAAGCGAATTGGAAAACAAATACGGTCTTGAACGTTGCCGCAGCATTTCTATGATTTCTTTTTTACCAGTGGTATAACCACCCATGGCACCCCCTAAGGCTTTCCCTAAGGTTCCGGTGATGATGTCAATTCGGTCCAATACGCCCTTCGCTTCCAATGTACCTCGACCAGTGGCTCCAATAAAGCCTGTGGCATGACACTCGTCAATCATGACCATGGCATCATATTTTTCAGCCAAATCACAAATACCGTCAAGAGGAGCCAAAAGCCCATCCATGGAGAAAACCCCATCCGTAACAATGACTTTGAAGCGAGCCCCGTCTTCAACACTTTGCTTCAATTGGGTTTCCAAATCAGCCATATCATTATTGGCATACCGATAGCGTTTGGCTTTGCACAGTCGTACCCCATCAATAATGGACGCGTGGTTCAGCGAATCGGAAATAATAGCGTCTTCTGCGGTGAGAAGCGGTTCGAAAACACCACCATTGGCATCAAAGGCGGCGGCATATAATATGGTATCCTCAGTACCATAGAAATTGGCTATCTCTTGCTCCAATGTCTTATGAATGTCTTGGGTGCCACAAATGAAGCGGACGGAAGACATCCCGAAACCATGCGAATCCAAAGTGTCTTTTGCAGCTTGTACCACTTCAGGATGGGAGGAAAGCCCTAGATAATTATTCGCACAAAAATTAATGACTTCTTCCCCCGTGGAAATCTTTATCATCGCCCCTTGCGGAGACGTAATGATGCGTTCCTCTTTGAACAATCCAGCTGCCTTTATGTCTTCTAGTTCTTGTGCAAGATGCTCTTTGATTTTTCCGTACATATTTTCAGTTTACAAGAATAGAGGTTGAACCTCTTCATTTATATATATAAGTATAGTGTTCTCAATGGTGTACCCCATGCTTTGCAATGCTTGGGCATACCCTTGTATTTGTGCTACATGGGCCGTATCGTGCTTCCCCGTTTTATACTCCAGAATACTTGCGTTCTTTCCGGATAGCACTATCCGGTCCGGACGAATACTATTTCCGTTATGCAAAAGAATTTCTTTTTCGTTGAATACTTGAAAATCTTCCGTAAAATATTTTGAAAGTAGGGGATGGTTCACCGTAGCGTCTACTTTATTCCAAAGGGTTTCGCGGTCATCCTTTCCAAACAAACCTGCCTCCTGCATCGCCGCAAAGGTTGTTTCGAGTTCATTATTATATCGGATGCGACTGAGAATTTCATGTAATAGCGTTCCGGTATCCAAAGCACTTTGCTGTGGGGTATTCCATAGCTGTCCAGACTTCGTTGAAATTTGGAAAGAGGGTGCATTTTTCGACCTTGAGATATATTGAACAGTGTCGAGGATATTCTCTGCCGTCTTACTTTCGATATTCTGCTCCAAAATGCCCAAGGTAAAACGGTTTTCATCTGATGCGGTCAAAGCGGAGGTGACTGCATAGCTGTACAAGAGCTCCGAATAGGAATTGGCATGTTCGGGGGCCACATTTTTTTTCGGGATTTCCGATAGCACAAAAAGAGCTTGCTCCGCACGCGTCAAAGCGACATACAATACGTTAGTGGCATCCAATTGAATTTGGGCGGATTCCTTTTCATAGGCTGCTTTGGACGTGTCATCAAAATGCAGCATGTTTTCAGAATAAGACAGTAGGTATTCTGATAACCCTAAACTTTCCGTTTTTGAACTGGCTCGAACCCAAATCTTCTTCTTTTTTCTTTTGTCAATGATTGGCGTATCCGCATAAGGAAAAATGACGACGGGAAATTCCAACCCCTTTGATTTGTGAATGGTCATGAGCGTTACGGCATCTGCTTTTTCAGGAGCGGAGATGGCAAGTGACGACTTTTTGTCTTCCCAATACTGAAGAAACGAAAAGATATCCGGACCGTTCTTTTGCTGATGGTCAAAAACCACTTGCATGAAAAAGGTGAGATGGGCTGGAGATTTTTCTTGAAGATTGAAATAAACCACTGCGTGTTCCATAATATCGTAAACGGAACGCGTGGCGAGGATGTCCAGGGGAAAGTCAAAGTTTTCTTTTAGAAACTCAGGAACGTTAGGAATGTGTTTGGCAACGAAATCATGCAAATCTTCTTGTATTGGCGCCAAGTAGTGCAGAAGTTCAAATCGAGCCAAATCGTTTTTAGCATCTTGGATGGTTTTCAATAGGTTGACCAGGAACAAAATGGTCTCATCGTTTTCGAGCAACAAGGCATCTGAAGAAATTAAAGGAATCTCTGCGGCAGATAAATGGTCGGCCAGCAAGGCACCTTTTTTATTGTCCCGAACCAAAATACAAATGTCAGCATACTCATAACCCTGTTGCCTAACTTTTGCAATTGTTCTTTCTACTTCAGAGGCGTACGTCTCATGGATTTCACCATCTGCAGGTAAAAAAGAGAGTTCCACATAGCCGCCAGATGATGGATTGGGCAACTGGGCACTGGTTTCAAAAAGGTTTCTATATTGAGATTCTGTGAAGAGCGGAGCGAGGTAAGAAAAGAAACCATTGTTGAACGCGATGATATTCTCAGTACTCCGCCAATTGGTAGATAGGGTTTTGACTTCGGGGGATACTACAAATTGCTCTGCTTTTTTTTCACCAAGTTCCAGTAGTTGCTCTGCTTTACCGCCACGCCAGCGATAGATGGCCTGTTTGGCATCTCCCACCAAAAAAAGCGTGCCTGTTTTTCCATCGGTATCTACCCCAACCAAACTATTGGACACTAAGGGAATTAAGTTTTCCCACTGCATGGCCGAGGTGTCTTGAAACTCGTCAATAAAATAATGCCGATAGCGCTCGCCCAAGCGTTCATATATAAAAGGTATGGGTTGCGCTTTAATTTCGTTGGCGATGATTCGATTTAAGGCGGAAATGGGGACGATGTTTTCTTCTTCTTCAAGATTTTTTAATTCTTCGGAGATGGTATTGACCAAAGCCAATGGGACAAGGTTTTGGTAAATGGCAGTCAAATGCGCCCTGTGATAGACCATTTCCTTTAAAGCCAAGAAATCTTGAACCAAAACCGCTAATCCCGCATCGTTTTCCATAGGATGCTTGGCCTTAAGGATTTTATGGTCCAGAAGATTTTTTTCTAGGGTGTTCGCGTATAATTTTTTGGGCGCTACTTCACCCTCTTTGATTTTCAAGAGGTGGTTTGGAAAGGTTTTTCTAGGAAAATCCTCATGCTCCAGTCCAAGTTGAGGAATTTTTTCCAAGGTCAATGAAGCTTGTTGTTGCAACTGTGTTTGTAGATTGGCAATCTCTTTTCGCAATCGGGATTTCAGTTGTGTAAAATAAGAGAGCAGTTGGGTTTGGAGTTCCGCCATCCGCCCCATATCGTTTTCTTGAAAGAGAAGTTTCCCTATATCGATAAGGTCGTGGGTGATGTTCCAACTCTTTTCATCATCAATTTTTTCCAAAGAAAAATCCAGCAACAACTGGGTCAATTCTTTTTCCTGTCCCGCCCTATCCAAAACACGAGTGACCGCCTTCGCCAAAAGGGATTCTACATCAAGTTCTACTTCAAAGTTTTGGGCGAGCTTTAAGTCACGCGCGAAGGTCTTAATGATTTTATGGTTGAAACGATCGATGGTCGATATTTCGAAAAAGGAATAATTGTGCAACAACTGTTGCAACAGGATGGTACTTTTTTGCTGAAGCTGCTTTGGGGTCAATCTTGTCTCTTCAGCCAGTTCGGAAAACATCAAAGGTGGATTTTCAAGAACGGACGGCTGCGAAAAATCAAACAGGCTATCCAAAATGCGTGTTTTCATTTCTCCAACGGCCTTGTTGGTAAATGTGAGGGCCAACATTTCACGAAAACTGCGATAGGAATTGCTTGAAAACAGAAGCCCAAGGTACCTTTTGGTCAAGGTGTAGGTCTTGCCAGACCCAGCAGAAGCATTGTAAACCACAAAAGGAGAAGCGTTCAACCTGTTTTTTATGCAAATTAATCAATAGGGGCATGAACTTAAGGTTCTGTTATCATATTTTACCGGCTAAAGCCGTATTTTTATGGGAACATTAATAACATAAAAACTACAATATCATGGCTTTTGAATTACCAAAACTATCCTATGCGTACGATGCGTTGGAACCACATATCGATGCACGTACCATGGAGATACACCATACAAAGCACCACAATGGGTATACCACTAAATTGAATGGTGCCGTAGCGGGAACGGATTTGGAAGGCAAAAGCATTGAAGACATTCTCGAAAACCTTGATATGTCCAATGCTGCTGTCCGTAATAACGGTGGAGGTTTTTACAACCACAGACTTTTTTGGGAAGTAATGTCTCCCGATGGTGGGGGCGCTCCCAGTGGAGATGTAGCCGCTGCTATTGACGAAGCATTTGGTTCTTACGACAGTTTTAAAGAAAAATTCAGTGCTGCTGCTGGTACGCGTTTTGGTTCAGGGTGGGCATGGCTTTGCGTAAAAGAAGGTGGGGCTTTGGAAATTTGCTCTACACCAAACCAAGATAATCCGTTGATGCCTGATACCGGATGCGAAGGATTTCCGATTTTAGGACTTGATGTTTGGGAGCATGCGTATTACCTGAATTATCAAAATAGAAGACCAGATTACGTTTCTGCTTTCTTCAACGTTATTGATTGGGGAAAAGTAAACGAATTATACGCTGCGAATAAGTAAAAAGCAAGCAAATTATGAAAGAAGCCTCGGTGAAAACCGGGGCTTTTTTTATTGAAAATGGGTACAATAGAAAAGGGCGGGAAAGCTCCCACCCTTTTCGTCCCAAATCTTACCATAAACTTAACCTACTTATGCTATGGCAAAACTAAATTACTGGTATTGTGAGAAATAACAAAAGTTTTTGAGGAAATTTTTGAATTGGAAGGGCGCGTGTTTGCTGCAATTTTAACATAACAGCTTGGGGTTCAAACAAAAAGAAGGCGGAACATGTTCCGCCTTCTTACCCCAAATCTTACCATGAACTTAACCTACTTATGCTATGGTGAAACAAATGTAAGTTGAGCATTCTCGGCAAAGAAAGCTTTTAGATGAAACCCCTTTAATTCAGGTGAAATGCTGTTACTGAAAGCGGACACTACTCAGGATAGCGAAAAGGATTACGCTTCTGGAATTCGGGATTACAGTAAAATAAAAAAGGTGGAAGAGATTCCACCTTTTTTGCCCCAAATCTTACCATGAACTTAACCTACTTATGCTATGGCCTTACTAAAGTAGGTTTGAAGCTTGCTGACTAACGAAAAACCCGATGATTAGCTTATTTCATCGATGAAATGCACACCTCAGAAATTTAAAATGAATTCCCTTAATAGGCCCGTTGGTTTTTTCCTTCATAAAAGTTCATGAATGCACGGTTGACCACTCGGTTCCCCCCTGGTGTCGGGTAGTCTCCGGTGAAATACCAATCCCCAAGGTTCTTGGGACAGGCTTCATGAAGACTATCGATGGTCTGATAAATGATTTTTACTTCGGCTTGAATTCCTTCTGGACTCAAAATCTCAGCAATCTTATTGGAGATGGTTTCAGGAGAAAAAGGTTCGTAAAACTTTTTCACATGATTGACGACCTTTTTGGCCTTTTTGTGTTCTTGCTCCTTGCACAACTTATAGATTTCATCCACAATGTGCATGGTTCCCTGTTCCTGATGTAAAGCTAAGGCAGCTTTAAAGGCTATAAAGTCTTCCAATTTAGCCATATCAATTCCATAACAATCGGGGTAGCGGATTTGAGGTGCAGAGGAAACCACAATGATTTTACCGGGAGATAAGCGGTCCAATATCTTTAGGATACTCTTTTTAAGGGTGGTTCCACGAACAATACTATCATCAATGATGACCAAATTGTCTCCAGGCTTTACCGAACCATAGGAAATGTCGTATACGTGCGTAACCAAATCATCACGACTACTGTCTTGGGTGATGAAGGTTCTTAACTTCGCATCTTTGATAGCCACTTTTTCAATTCTGGGCCTTACATCCAATATCGCGTTGAGCTTTTCTCGTGTAATGTCAGTTCCCAAATCCAAGATTTGAGATTCCTTTTTTCGATTCAGGTAGTTTTGGGCCTCCTTCACCATCCCGAAAAAAGAGGTTTCTGCCGTGTTCGGGATATAGGAAAACACAGTGTTCACCAAATCATCGTTAACCGCTTTCAAGATTTGCGGAAAGACCAGTTTCCCCAATAACTTGCGCTCTTGATAAATTTCTTTATCGCTTCCTCTTGAAAAATAGATACGTTCAAAAGAACAAGCTTTCCTTTCGAGTGGCTCCAAAATGGGGTCTACATGAACTCCGCCATTCTTTTTGATAATGATAGCATGACCGGGGTCCAGTTCATGTACCGAATCATAGGGTACATTAAATACGGTTTGGATGGCAGGTCGTTCTGAAGCTACCACTACCACTTCGTCGTCTTGGTAGAAGTACGCCGGACGGATGCCAGCAGGGTCGCGAAAAACAAAAGCGTCTCCATGCCCAAGAAGTCCAGCCATGGCATAACCACCATCCCAGTTTTTCGAAGATTTTCGAAGGATTTTGGCAATGTTCAAGCGTTCCGCAATGATTGGAGAGGCTTGACGCTTATTGAAGCCTTCTTTTTTGATGTCTTTGTAAATCTTGGCGACTGCGTCATCCAAAAAATGTCCGATTTTTTCCATCACAGTAATGGTATCGGCCATTTCTTTCGGATGCTGTCCCAACTCCACCAAGTTTCCAAACAATTCTGAAACGTTGGTCATGTTGAAATTCCCCGCTACAATCAGATTTCGATGCATCCAGTTATTCTGGCGTAGAAAAGGATGAACGCTTTCGATACTGTTCTTTCCGAAAGTTCCGTAGCGCACGTGTCCCAAAAGCAGCTCTCCTATATAGGGGATACTCCGCTTTTGTTCGGCGATATCGTTTTCCATTTCTGGATTTTCACTCAGAACGCTATTTATTCGATGGTTGATTTGCGCAAAGATGTCTTGAATGGGTTGTTGTTTTGCCGAACGCACCCGACTCATGTACCGCTCTCCGGGCGCCATATCCAGTTTGATACTGGCAAATCCGGCCCCATCTTGACCGCGATTGTGTTGCTTTTCCATCATGAGGTACATTTTGTTCACCCCATAAAAAGCCGTACCATACTTTTTCTTGTAAAATTCAAGAGGCTTAAGCAAACGGATCAGTGATATTCCGCATTCGTGCTTAATTGCATCGCTCATATTACCCAAAAAATAAAAGCCCCGAAAAATTTCAGGGCATTGCTTAACTTAATTCTATGTTGAACTGCGTCAATTCTTTAAATTGATGCAAGCGTTCGTCAATTTCCGATTTCTCCAAGGAAAGCATTCGCTCTATACCAAAGCGCTCTACACAAAATGAAGCCAAATTGGACCCTTGGATAATTCCGTTCTTCATACTCTCAAAGGAGATGTTTCTTGCTTCAGTAATAAAACCGGCAAAACCTCCCGCGAAGGTATCCCCGGCACCCGTTGGGTCAAATACTTCTCGTAACGGTAAGGCTGGAGCAAAAAACACTTTGTCTTCATGAAAAAGCAAAGCCCCATGTTCTCCTTTTTTGATAACCACATAACGCGGCCCCATCTCTTGGATTTTTTCCGCAGCAGCGACCAAAGAATATTCTTCAGTTAGCTGTCTTGCCTCTTCATCATTAATGGTAATCACATCGATTTTACCAATAACTTCCATCAATTCATCCCAAGTATTATCCATCCAAAAGTTCATGGTATCCAAAACGATGAGCTTTGGTTTCTTTTCCATTTGTGCGATAACGCTCAATTGAATGTTGGGATGAAGATTCCCAAGCATTACAATATCAGCATCCTTATAATTCTCCGGAACTACTGGGTCAAAGTCTCCCAGAGTGTTCAATTCGGTGATTAAGGTATCCCGTGAATTCAAGTCATTGTGGTACTTGCCTTTCCAATAAAAGGTTTTACCGCCTTTAATGACTTCGACTCCTGAAATATCAATGCCCCTATCCTTTAAAATATCAAGGTATTCTTGAGGCATGTCTTCGCCGACAACAGAGACTACGCCGATATCAATTTTGAATTGGCTCGCAGCCAAACCAATAAAAGTAGCCGCGCCACCTAAGATTTTTCCAGTTTTTCCAAAAGGCGTTTCGATTTCATCAAATGCAATCGAACCGACGGCCAATAGTTTGGACATTTTTTAAAATTTGCTGCAAATATACGGTTACCTTATTCAATTGCGCCAACTCTGTTAAGGAATTGAAAAACGTGCAGATTGCCTCACGGCAGAACCTACTTTCTTCCAAAATCCGCGGGAATTTCTCCCCATGCTTTGGTCTCCCACTTCACCACTTTTGTGATATATGTATTTTGGTTCAACCATTGTTCTGCTCGTTCAATCATTTCAAACAACACTGCGTTGGTTTTTGTTTTGACCAACTTGGTGCCACACTTCTTCTTTTTTACCCAACCCATAGCAATTCTAGAGTCGGAATATAATATTCGGTCACTCTTCTGTTTTTGTAAAAAAGCCAACCCGTGAACTATCCCTAAAAACTCTCCAACATTGCTGGTGCCTTTTTCAAAAGGGCCCTGTTTAAAGAGAACCTTTTTAGATTTGGTATCCACCCCTCTGTACTCCATCTTCCCCGGATTCCCACTTGAAGCGGCATCCACAGCGATGGAATGCATGTTGGGTTTGCCAATGCGCTTTAATTCTTCGGCACTCAACATTTTCTTTGGAGCGCTTTTACCCTTATAATCGTCGTATTTTCCTCTAAAGGCTTTCTTCGCTTCATCGAAAGTGGAGAAGGCCTTGTATTGAGCACCTTTAAACCCAGTAATTTGAGCCTTGCAATCGGCCCAAGATTCATAGATTCCTGGTTTTTTTCCTTTCCAAACGGTGTAGAACTTTGGTTTTTTAGTCATTTTCTTTGAAAAGCATTTTTTCGATGACTTCAGGATAGTGGGCATACTCCAGCTCATGTACCTTATTGGCGATATCCGCAACCGAATCAGATTCTTCTATATTGGTAGCGGCTTGAAAAATGATAGCACCTTCATCATAATGTTCGTTGACATAATGAATGGTTATACCGGTTTCTTTCTCGTTGTTTTCCTTTACGGCTGTATGTACATGCTGTCCATACATGCCTTTTCCGCCGTATTTGGGAAGCAAGGCGGGGTGAATATTGATAATGGTATTCGGAAAAACCTTGACGAGTTGCTCGGGGACTTTCCATAAAAACCCAGCCAGCACAATCAAATCTGGTTGTAGCGCTTGAAGCAACCGTATTACGGCATCTCCCTCGGAAAAAGCATTTCTGTTGAAACAAAATGCTGGAACCTTCAATCGGTTGGCCCTGTCCCAGACCTTCGCCGCACGCTTATTGGTAAGGATGGCAGCTACTTCAACACGGGCATCTTTTTCAAAAAACGTGCAAATGCGCTCCGCATTGGTTCCATTGCCAGAAGCGAACAGTACAATTCGTTTTATATCACCCATGTCTCTTGCCAGATAGCTATTGTGTGCTTGACGAAAGTAAGATTCTCATTTGTAAGATGTTCACGGCAATCACATTTTATCGACAAATGGTGTATTTAATCCAAAGTTTTATATTTTTGCCATCAATTAAATTTTAAAAACCAATAACATTATGTCAGACATTGCATCAAGAGTTAAGGCTATCATCGTTGATAAACTAGGTGTAGATGAAAATGAGGTAGTACCTGAAGCAAGCTTTACCAACGATTTGGGCGCGGATTCCTTGGACACTGTTGAGCTAATCATGGAGTTTGAGAAAGAATTTGATATTCAGATACCTGACGATCAAGCCGAAAACATTGCAACAGTTGGTCAGGCGATTACCTACATAGAAGAGGCCAAGTAGATTAATGATATTCAATATAGCATTTAAATTATCCATGTGATCATGAATCACATGGATAATTTTTTTTTAATTTAGGTTTTAAAGGGTAAAATCAGACTCATGCAGTTAAAGCGCGTAGTAGTTACAGGAATGGGGGCGCTTACCCCTATCGGAAATAACCTCAATGCTTACTGGGAAGGACTTAAAAACGGTATAAGTGGTTGCGCACCGATAACCTATTTTGATACCGAGAAATTCAAGACCAAGTTTGCTTGCGAAATCAAAGGATACAACGTTCAAGACTATTTTGACCGCAAAGAAGCCAGAAAACTGGACCGCTTTGCGCAATATGCTCTAGTGTCTTCCGATGAAGCTATCGCTGATGCGGGCTTGGATTTGGAAAAAGTGGACAAATTTCGCGTCGGAGTCGTTTGGGGCGCTGGTATTGGCGGTTTGGAAACCTTCCAGAATGAAGTAATCGGTTACGCTTCTGGTGACGGAACACCGAGGTTTAATCCTTTCTTTATCCCAAAAATGATTGCGGACATTGCTCCGGGGAACATTTCCATAAAGCACGGTTTTATGGGGCCAAATTATACTACGGTCTCCGCCTGTGCTTCTTCTGCGAATGCAATGATAGACGCCTTAAACTACATTCGTTTGGGCCATTGTGATGTGATTGTAACTGGAGGAAGTGAAGCTGCGGTAACCATTGCAGGTATGGGTGGTTTCAATGCGATGCACGCGCTATCTACTAGAAACGAAAGTCCTGAAACCGCTTCACGTCCATTCGATGCGACAAGAGATGGTTTCGTGTTAGGCGAAGGTGCAGGGGCTTTGATTCTCGAAGAATACGAGCATGCCAAGGCACGTGGCGCGAAGATTTATGCAGAAGTACTCGGTGGAGGACTGAGTAGTGATGCCCACCATATGACTGCTCCACATCCGGAAGGTATTGGTGTCGTTCGCGTTATGGAAAACTGTTTGGAAAATGCTGGCTTGCAACCCAGCGATGTGGATGCCATCAATACGCACGGTACGTCAACACCTTTAGGTGATGTCGCCGAGCTAAAAGCAATTTCCAAAGTATTTGGAGACCACGCACCCAATATCAATATCAATTCTACCAAATCCATGACGGGGCATCTTTTGGGTGCAGCAGGTGCTATTGAGGCTATTGCTTCAATCTTGGCTATGGAGCATAGTTTGGTACCACCTACTATTAACCATAGTGTGGTAGATGAAAACATCGACCCTTCTTTGAATTTAACTTTAAACAAAGCACAAGCCCGAGAAGTGAATGTTGCCATGAGCAACACTTTCGGATTTGGAGGGCATAATGCCTGTGTTCTTTTTAGAAAAATAGGATAGGCACATGGGATTAGCGTCAAAAATATTTAAATCCCCTCCCAAAGCGGATGGGGATTTTTTTTTGGCGATGAAACAAATCCTAGGGTTTAAACCCAAAGAAATTGAAGTCTACAAACGTGCTTTCCTCCATCGGTCTCTAAATAAAAAAGATGACGACGGTAACCCCATGAACTACGAAAGGCTAGAGTTTTTGGGTGATGCCATGTTGGGCACTATCATTTCCAAACACCTTTACAAAGAAGTACCGGGAGGAGATGAAGGCTATCTTACTAAAATGCGTTCAAAAGTGGTCAGCCGAAAGCATTTGAACGAGCTGGGAAAGGATTTAGGCCTTTTGAAATATGTACAAAGCCGTATTCCGAAAAGCCACTTTGGCGAAAACATCCACGGCAATGTTTTTGAAGCTTTGGTAGGAGCCATTTATTTGGATAGGGGTTACCCGTTCTGCGAAAGATTCATCAATCGAAAGGTTATTGAACCCTATGTTGATATAGAACAACTGGAAGGTAAGGTCATCAGCTATAAAAGCTTGGTCATTGAATGGTGCCAAAAACAAAAGAAAACCTTCCATTACGACGTGTACGACGACACCGGCAACGATACCCTTCGCCATTTTGCCGTTAAACTCAGCATTCAAGACAGGGTTATGGCCAAGGCCCGAGCTACTTCAAAAAAGAAGGCTGAAGAAAAAGCATCCAAACGCGCGTACTTTGCCCTTCAGCGGAAAATCGAAAACCAGCAAGATTAAAAAAAGGTAAACTACAACGTTTTCGTAAGAATTTCAAGGGCAATGGGTTACGTTCCTTTAGGCAAACACCTTGATTAGGGTTATATTTACGTTTCGTACCGGAAGTATGTCCATTACGCTAAAAATAGAGGAAAGTTTTTTTGACGAAGATTTTCAACTGCTTGCGCTGCACACCGCTATGGAAGACCATGCCATGGCTTACGCTCTCAACGCTTTTTGCGGTCTTCATTTAAAACGAACCAACCAAGACCTTGAATTGGGTACTTCACAATCTTGTCCAATGTTTGTATGGGAAAATGAGGTACAAGAAACGTATTGGACGCTCATCAAAAATAAGATAGAGGAAGAGCGAAACGTTCAAGATTCTGGACTTTTCGGGGTGACCCAAACTGCTTCAATAGCATATGTGCTGCAAGAGCATAAAGAAGTGGATTATTTGTTGAAAATAGAGGGAAATGAGGAGCGTTTGGAAAAGAAACTTTCACAAATGCGTTCTATTCCGAAACTATTGACCGCGTACGAAATTCAAACTGATAAGCTGAAATCGAAAAGAAACCTAATCTTTTAAAGATGCCAACTAGAAAAAAAACCAAAATTGTAGCGACACTAGGTCCAGCCACAAGCCAGAAAGAGGTATTGAAGAATATGATGTTGTCGGGCGTGGATGTTTTCCGCATCAATTTTTCCCATGCCGCACATGAAGATGTTGCCGAAAGAATACGCATGATTCGACAGCTCAACGAAGAGCTTCAACTCAATACATCCATTCTTGCTGACTTACAAGGCCCTAAACTTCGCGTAGGGGTTATGGGGGGAGAAGCGGTGGTCGCCCCTGGCGATAAAATCGTTTTTGCCACAGGAGAGCCTTTTGAAGGCAGCGCGGAGAAGGTTTATATGAACTACGCAAGTTTTCCGAGGGATGTGAAACCCGGTGAACGCATTTTGTTGGATGATGGGAAGTTGATTTTTGAAGTAAAATCAACTAACGAAAAAGATGAGGTAACTGCCGAAGTAATTCAAGGGGGTCCTTTGAAATCCAAAAAAGGGGTGAATTTACCCAACACCAATATCTCATTGCCCGCGCTTACTGAAAAAGACATTGAGGACGCCAAATTTGCCATTTCCCAAGACGTGGATTGGATTGCGCTATCCTTTGTACGACATAGTCAAGATTTGATAGACTTACAAAACTTGATTAACCAGCACTCGGAACATAAGATTCCTATTGTTGCGAAAATAGAAAAGCCCGAAGCCGTAGATAACATCGATAAAATTGTTGCCTACTGTGACGGTTTGATGGTTGCCCGAGGGGATTTAGGAGTTGAAGTGCCAGCCCATGAAGTACCCTTGATTCAGAAGAAATTGGTGCTAAGGGCTAAAAAAGCCAGAATACCGGTCATCATTGCCACCCAAATGATGGAGACGATGATTACCAGTCTTACCCCAACGAGAGCAGAAGTAAACGATGTGGCGAATTCCGTTATGGATGGAGCAGACGCTGTAATGCTTTCTGGTGAAACTTCAGTAGGAAATTATCCCGTGCAGGTTATTGAAAAAATGACCAGTATTTTGCTGAGCGTAGAGGGGTCAAGTCTTATTAATGTGCCACAAACGCCACCACATATTCGCACGAAGCGTTACATCACCAAATCAGTTTGTTACCACGCTGCCTTAATGGCCAATGAAATCAAGGCAAAAGCTATTTCAACATTAACCAATAGTGGATATACTGCATTTCAGATTTCAGCTTGGCGGCCAAGCGCACACATTTTGGTGTTTACATCGAACAAGCGAATTCTAACACAGCTCAACTTGTTGTGGGGTGTAAAAGCGTTTTATTACGACCGCTTTGTTTCCACTGACGAAACCATTGATGATGTAAACCAAATTGCTTGTAAAAAAGGCTTTTTGGAGGTTGGGGACATGCTCATCAGCCTTGCGGCGATGCCCATAAAAGATAAGGGTATGGTAAATACCCTGAGAGTTACCGAAATAGAAACCTGTAATTTTTAAGAGAGGCAAGTTGCGTTACGCAACTTCTTTTTCGTAAGCAATAAAGTTGACAACATCACCTTTGGTGTTGTAGATAGGCGTACCTTTTATCCAACAGTTGTAAATTGAACCATCCTTGCGATAGTTGGTAATAATTTTGTCGAATGGCTCCCGTTCTCTAACGGCAATACCTATTTCTCGAGAAGTTTCATGGCAAGTTTTTTCCCCTTGGAACATTTTGGGTTTTTTACCAATGATTTCTTCTGGGTGATACCCATTCATGGTAAAAATATTTTGCGTTGCATACACAATATTCAACGCTGTGTCGGTAACTACTACGACATGGTCTTTGTCCAAAATACTATCCTTAAATGGAACATTCGATTCCCATTTTTGAGCCTTGGATAAAAGATGCAAATTTTTAACGTCCTGGAAATTTCTGCACACCTTTTGAAAGTGTTGCGCATACAAATCCATTGAACTGATAGGGAAGCTAGGAATCACCCTATTTTCATAAAACTTATTAACCGCTACGTCGTAATGTTCGATAGTTTTCATATTCAATACTATAAAAAGTATGATCGGCAGTGAAATCTAAAATATATATTAACACTTCTGTTTAACGTTTTACTTAAAAAAACCACTATTAGGGATGTAAGTGTCAACAAGAAAGCACGACAAAACGTAAGAAAATCAGGGTTTTAAGAGGGTTAAACAAAATAAGTTCGAGCATGAAATATGAGTATAGAGATTCAAAATTAGGGTCCATTATGGGCTTTACAGATGACTTGAAAAGCACTCTAAACCAGTTTTCGATTACCCAAAATACCATTAAATTTTTGTGGAATCGAAATGACGAAACCATACGTTTGGCAGTGGATAATATTCCCATAGAATTGGCCCCAAACCAATTGATGACCGTCACCTATTTGCACCATGTTTCGTTTGATGAAACCAACCTCCCCGTTACCGGGATTTTGTTCAACCGACCTTTCTATTGTATTTCCGACCATGATAGTGAAGTTTCCTGCAACGGAATCCTCTTCTTTGGCACTCAAGACATTCCCATCATCACCATTGATTCCGCCCACAGCCGAAAATTCGAATTGTGGTACGAAGTATTTGCAGAAGAATTTGGAACTCCCGATAACATTCAAGGCGATATGTTGCAAATGCTATTAAAGCGCCTTATTATCATGAGTACCCGTCTGGCGAAGGAGCAACTCATTGTCAAAAGTTTGAACAATGAGCAAATCGATACCATTCGTAAATTCAATTTTTTGGTAGACCTTCATTATAAAACAAAAAGGAAGGTGAGCGACTATGCCGAGTTGTTATTCAAGTCTCCCAAGACACTTTCCAATCTTTTCTCCATCTATAATCAGAAACCACCCCAACAAATTATTCTTGACCGTATTGCTCTGGAAGCGAAACGCATGATGCACTTCACCGAAAAGCAGAACCAAGAGATTGCCCACGAACTAGGATTCAACGACCCTTCCCATTTTAGTCGTTTTTTCAAAAAAATGACCCAAATGACCCCTTCCGAATTCCGCGAAAACGCAGTTATCACCTCATAAGGGAAATTTCGACAAGTTGTCGGGAAATTGCTGCTAACCCTTGCCTGTTTTGGCGCGCCATCTTTGTACCATCATTTAAAGAAAGGTAAAGATGAACGCAACAGAAAAATCAATTTTCAATCTCATTGAAATTTTCAGCAGCAGTAAAAAAGTAGAACGGGATACGGTTTTGCCCAAAACCCATTGTGACCAAAGACATCACCATGATTTCTACTGTGATGCTGAAAAACCCTTTGTAGCAAGCACACAATTTTAATAACAACATATAAAGATTCAAATTATGAGCAATTTTAATGTTCCAACTAGAGACGAAGTAAATAGCAACAATCAAGCTATTTTTGACAACCTTGAAAAAGCCTTGGGCTTTGTGCCCAATCTTTATGCGACTTTTGCACATTCTGAAAATGCTTTGGGCAATCACCTTGCCGCCTCTAATGCAAAAACTTCTTTGAACGCAAAACAAAAAGAAGTGGTGAACTTGGCCGTTAGCCAAGTAAATAACTGTATCTACTGTTTATCAGCCCATACCGCTGTTGGTAAAATGAATGGGTTTACAGATGAGCAAATTCTCGAACTGAGAGCAGGATATGCTTCTTTTGATAACAAATTGGATGCCTTGGCCAGATTGGCACGCAACATCACCGAGAATAGAGGTTTTACGGACGCTGCTGTTTTGGAAAACTTCTTTGAGGCGGGGTGGACCAAAGAAAACCTGGTTGACACTATTGTTTTGGTAGGGGACAAAACCATTTCTAACTACCTGCATAGTACCACAAAAATACCTGTTGACTTTCCGGTAGCACAACCTTTGGAAGCAACCGTTTAATCGTATAAAACATAAAAACAAGAAAGATGAAAAAAGCAATTTTGAGCATAGCTCTGATTTTGGGAGCTGTATTGGGAGGTCAAGCCCAAGAGATGATGAAAGAGAAGGCTGCAAAAACCATTAAATTGGAACAAACGCCTGGTGAATTCACCCAAAAGCAACTTGCGGTTAAAGCAGGGACCTATGTTTTTGATATCTCCAATGTTGGTGTTGGACATGATGTCGGATTTGTATTGGTGAAAAAAGGATTGGACATTTCCAAGCCCGAAAACCACATTCAAACCGCTTATGTGACCCAACCGGTGAAAACAGGAGAAAGCCAGCAGTCAAAACCAACAACAATGGAAAAAGGGGAGTACGTATATTTTTGTCCACTTAACCCTACTGCAACCGACAATACTTTGACAGTCCAGTAGGATTTTCAAATCACTATGGCGAGAGCACGTCAGTATGGCGTGCTTTTTTTATGATTTAAGCGGAAGATGTTCAAAAAAAGAAGGGGCAATGCTTTTTGACAAGTAAATAGGCCAATCACTTTTGAAGAGATAACTCTCGGTAATGGCACTTTCATACAGCAAATATATCCCACCAGAAACCTTTTCAATTTCAGCTTTGGAAAGGTTTTCAATATTGTCAGAAACCACCTCTCCTAGCAGCAATAGCAAGGCTTTCTTCTGTTGTCGCAATACATTAAGCAGACTGGTCTGTCTATCTGAAACTTCTCCTAAAATGTTCAGGTTCCAACAGCCATAGAACTCATCACTTCTAAAAAGGTCATTGAGGTAGTCAAAAATGGCCAGGAGCTTATTCTTTCCTATTTTTCTCCGGTCGACATAGGTCTTTAAACTTGTTATAAACTCCTCATGGCGTTGGGTCAAATACGCCACACAAATGTCCTCTTTGGATTTGAAATGACTGTACAAAGTTGCTTTGGCAATATCGCAGCGTTCAATGATTTGGTTAATACCAGTGCTTTGGTATCCTTGTGAGTAGAAAAGCGCTCCCGCGGTATTGATAATGTGTTGGTGAAGTTGTGCCCGCTGCATCTCTAAATGTAAGTAAGAAATCAGGCTTTTCAAAAACACCATCTTTAGAAATCAAAACGAAGCTGAACGGATATCGCTTCTTCCTTGGTCTCAGAAACGGGTTTCTTCTTGTCTTCGGTATTGAGGTTGGATAGGGAAATACCCAACAATCGAACTGAATTTTCCAAACCAGTTTGATACAAGAGGTCTTTAGCGGTTTCTAGGATTAGGGATTTGTTCGCTATAAAATAGGGAAGGGTTTTGCTACGGGTGTTCAAGGTGAAGTCACTGTATTTGATTTTTAAGGTGACTGTTTTTCCTGCGATGTTTGATTTTTGAAGTCGCTTTTCCAATTCTTGGGCGATGTTTTCCAAACGTTCAAGCATGAAAATCTCACTACTGAGGTTTTCAGAAAAAGTTCGCTCCGCACCTACCGACTTGGGAATGCGATGCGGTTTTACCGGACTATTGTGAATACCGCGAACCACATGATAATAATGTGAACCGCTCTTCCCAAAATGCTGTTCCAAAAAAAGGAGGCTTTTTTCTTTGAGTTCCTTCCCAGTAAAAATGCCAAGCTTATACATTTTTTCAGCAGTGACTTTGCCAACACCATAAAACTTTCGGATATCCAATTCTTCCAGAAATGAGATAACCTCCTCCGGATTGATGGTCTTTTGTCCGTTCGGTTTGTTAATGTCACTCGCCACTTTGGCAATAAACTTATTGATAGAAATTCCTGCTGAAGCGGTCAGTCCGGTTTTCTCCAAAATATCTTGACGGATTTCTTTGGCAATCAAGGTTGCCGACGGATTTCCCTTTTTGTTTTGGGTCACATCCAAATAGGCCTCATCCAGCGAAAGCGGTTCGACCAAATCAGTATATTCGAAAAAGATATTCCGTATGATTTTGGAGATTTCTTTGTACCGGTCAAACCGAGGTTTCACGAAAATTAGGTCAGGGCAATTTCGTTGGGCAATGTATCCTGCCATAGCACTTCGCACCCCAAATTTTCTCGCTTCATAACTAGCGGCCGACACTACACCGCGTTTGGACCCACCTCCAACAGCAATTGGCTTTCCTTTCAGTTCAGGATTATCATGCTGCTCCACGGAGGCATAAAAGGCGTCCATGTCTACATGAATGATTTTTCGCATGGGAAAATCCGTATCCATACTCAAATTTATGGCTATATTTCATAGCATGGAGCATGTGGAAATCGAACGAAAGTTTTTAGTGAATTCGGAAGCCTTTAAAACTGATTTTGAAAGCAAACGCCGAATTACCCAAGGTTTTCTGAACACCGACCCTGAACGAACGGTACGGGTTCGAATTATGGATGAAAAGGCCTTTTTGACTATCAAGGGTGCTTCATCGGAAGACGGACTCTATCGATTTGAATGGGAAACTGAAATTCCTAAAAGGGATGCGGAAAAACTTCTCCCGTTGTGTGGTTCAGAATTCATAGACAAATATCGCTACTGGGTTCGGCACGGAAAGCACGTCTTTGAAGTAGATGAGTTTTTAGGCAAAAATCAAGGGCTTGTGATTGCTGAACTGGAACTGATGCGGGTTGATGAATACTTCGATACGCCCTCTTGGCTCGGCGAAGAGGTTACGGGTCAGGTTAAATATTATAACGCCATGTTGGTGAAACATCCGTTCATAAATTGGTAATTTTGTAGGACACACCTTTCAAGACACTAGACCAAACTATCCAACGCTACAAGTATAGCCTGTTTTACAACATTATATTTCAGATGTAATGAAGCGAAGATATATTTGGGTAAATGGTACACCCTTAAAAAACAAAAGAAAGCTGACTACAATGAAACGTTGGAGCATTCCCACATTCCATCTCATTTTTCTTTTTCTTTCGCTCTTTTTGTGTCAAGAAACGTTTTCACAGGATAGTGATAATGATTCTGTTCCTGATGTTACCGATATCGATGATGACAATGACGGAATTTTGGATGAGGATGAAATTTTAGGATGTACTGGGAGTTTGACCTATGCTTTCTACGACCTTTCTCCAACGGGTAATACCGTAGATAATATCCCTACCACGGGCGAACTGACGACCGGCATCGTAACAGATTTTGATATAGACGCGCTGCAGGCCTTGGTCGACCCAGGAGATACGGATACTTTTTCCATCCGCTACACGGGAAGTATTATCATCACTACGGATGACACCTACACTTTTTACACCACCTCTGATGATGGTAGTAAACTTTATATCAATGGTATTGAAGTGGTAGACAATGATGGTGCTCACGCCAGTCAAGAACGTAGTGGCAGTATTTTTCTGGCAGCAGGGAATTATTCGTTTACAGTAGAGTTCTTTGAACGAAATGGTCAAGAAAATTTATTTGTAGCCTACGAAAGTTCAACAATTGCCAAATCAGACATCCCTTTCTCGATTCTAGCCCTAGCTACCATTTGCGATTTTGATGGAGATGGTTTGACCAACGATTTGGATTTGGATTCCGATAACGATGGAATCCCAGACAATGTAGAAGCACAAGCCACATTCGGATATATTCCCCCTTCTTTGGTGGATTCTGATGGCAATGGTTTGGATGACGCCTATGAATCCGTTCCAGGTGCTGGGGAAGGCATTACTCCCGTCAACACCAATAGCGGTTCAAGTTTTGATTTCAATAACTTGGATTCTGATGGTGATGGCTTGTTGGATGAAGCTGAAGCTGGTTTGACCTTAACAGGAACAGATTCTGACGGGGATGGTCTTGACAATGCTGTAGATACTACAAATGGCACGTTGCCCGGGGGCCTCCCGAACTATGATGACGCCAACGGAACCATAAATACGCCTTCCAGTTTACCAAATGTGCAAAACCCTTTAGTAGCTGAAGTAGACTATCGGGATGCTTCCTTGGATTCCGATATGGATAATGTGATTGATTCGGTAGATGTGGATGACGATAATGATGGAATCTTGGATACCGACGAAACGGATTGTAATGGTGAGATTTCCTATGAGTTTTATGATTTATCACCTACCGGGAATACAGTTGACAACATTCCAACGACCGGGGCCTTGGCGACAGGGACCTTCACAAGTTTTGACGTAGACGCTTTACAGGCTTTGGTAGACCCAGGTGATTCAGAACGATACTCAATTCGATACACGGGTTCTATTTTTATTGAAACCGCAGATACTTATACCTTCTTTACTTCTTCGGATGATGGAAGTAAGCTTTACATCAATGGAACTGAAGTTGTGGACAATGATGGTGCCCATGGGGTACGTGAGCGCAATGGCAATATCACCTTGAATTCAGGATTTCATACCATTACGGTGGAATTCTTTGAGCGAACTGGAGGTGATTTCTTGTCGGTAAGTTATCAAAGCGGCACAATTACAAAGACCCTACTTCCTTTTTCGATTCTTTTCCCAGATGGAAATGAATGCGACACTGATGGCGATGGGACTGTCAACCGATTGGATACCGATAGTGATAACGACAATTGTAACGATGCCAATGAGGCCTACAATTCCCTAACGGCGGATGCGGATGGGGATGGTGTCTACGGCACAGGAACCCCTACTATCAATCCAGATGGGTCCGTGGCGGGTGCTCCGTATACCACTCCTGTGGATACCAATACCAATGGCGCCTTTGATTTTCTGGAAGCTGGTTCAGGTGCTCCTAGCATAACCACACAACCCGCAGATGTTACGGCTTGTTTGGGATGCAGTGCAACCATAAGCGTAACGGGAAGTGCGGATGCTTTTCAATGGCAACGATTCGATGGTTCTAATTGGAATGATTTGTCGAATACAAGCCCGTTCAGCGGCGCAGATACTGCTACCTTGACCGTAAACCCTCTGGACAATAGTTTGAATGGTGCCAGGTTTCGGGTGATTTTGACCAATTCCGGAGTAATCTGTCCTGTACTTTCGGATGAAGCCGTTTTATCCGTTCCAGGAGGTACGGTTATCACCAATCGCAGGATTACCTATCGTGTGAATCGAAATTAAGCTTTCAGTTGCTTAGATATGATTGGCGGTGCTGCTTTCCATTTTGGTTTTTGGCACCTTATGAAACACCATTCTTTTTCTGAGCAGTTTTACTAGCGGGAATACCAAACCTAACGCGATAAGGCTCCCACCGACAAAAAGGATATTGAAGTAAGAAGCGAATACCGTTTCTGCATTGAGTACGCCCAAGATAAGCACGGTTGAGAAAGGGAAGGAAAGCGCCAAGAGCGATAGCGCAAAATCACTATTGAAGGTCTTTTTTGCTTCATTTTCTTCCAAACGGTCCACCACTGAAATATGTGCATATGGCCAGAAACTGCAAGCACTTAGTCCAAAAGACAGCAGCAATAAGATGCTTTCTGTGGATTGGATTCCGGCAAGGATAGCGAAAATCCATCCCAAAAGGAACACGACTCCTGACCGAATGGAAAGCATAGAGAAAATCTGAAAAAACTGATTTCTTTTGATTTTTAGCCCTAACCCTATAAAAAGCAACACCAAAGGTGTCATGATAAGGCTTAGTTTCTCCAGAATGTCACTGAACAACACAGGTAAGGAATCCATGGTTAAGCCGAAGCCTAACAATACCAAAGCCACCGCGATAAAGACATTCACTGGTTCCGAAATCAAGGCTTTCAAGACCGAGCGTATGTTATCACCACTCTTTTGTTTTAAGGTGATACTGCGATAGTGCCAGTTCATGGCGATAACGTATAATCCGACCAATACGAAGATTTTATTTCCCAAGTCTGCCATCGCAACGTTAGCGAGCGCATTTTCTCCCAAAAACTCCAAAACAAAAGGAAAGCAAGACAACCCCGGTGCCAACGAGGGAATCAAGAGATGGGCTGTTTTAAATTCGGGAGTGTCTTTTTGAAATCCCAGAAGGGGAAGAAAAAATGGGGTTACCAAAAAGAGGACTACGTTTAGCGCCAACGCCATGAGGGGCAAAAACAGAAGATTCCATTGAATCTGAACTCCCATCAGGGCAATAAAAATAGTAGAGGGTAGGGCTAGGTTCAGGATGATTTTTTTCAGACCCGTTCGCTCTGCCTTGGTTTTTATTTTTGTTTTGAGCAGTACCCCAATCAGGATAAAACAAACAAAAGCAAGGGTTTTGTAAAGACTGGAATCCATATGGCGCTATACCAAAACTTTGGTGAGTGCATCACCAAATAGTTTCATCTCGTCCATGGTACCCATACTGACACGGCACCAATCTTGGTCCATAAACTGGAACGCCCTAACCCCAACCTTTAAGTCCGTCATTTTCTCCAAAAACTCCTTTCCTCCAAGCGCTATCGGGAAAATAATAAAACTGGTATGCGACGGTACGTAGTCAATGTTCATTTGCGAAAGACGCTCATAGACATATTCCCTACACTGTTGATTGAGGATTCTTGATTTATCTAAGAATTCGGTATCATCCATGGCGGCACTCGCAGCCAATACGGTAGGATAAGAGATGCCCATACCGCCTCGGGTAATTTCGCGAAGTTTCCCCAAGGTGGATTCAAGACCAACGATGTATCCCACACGAAGACCTGCCATACCATGAATTTTGGAAAAAGTTCTAGCGATAATGATGTCTTTCCCTTCACTGATCAGACCTACCATACTTCGTTTGAGGCCTTCTCCTAAAAAGGCAAGGTAGGCCTCATCCACAAAAACAGGAACTTTTTCAGAAACACGCGAACAGAAATCCAGTAGTTCATCGTGGTCGGTAATGGTTCCGGTAGGGTTATTGGGATTGCAGATATAAACAAGTTTAGTTTCATCATCCACGGCTTCTTCCATCGCTTTCAGGTCATGTGACCAATCCTTTTTTAGGGGAACAGGCTTCCATGAAGCTCCAACGGATTTCGCAACTTGAATAAGCGACATGTAGGCTGGGTCTGCCGATACCACATTGCCTCCCTTCATACAGAGCACCATGGCTGTTTTCTCCAACAAATCAGAAGAACCAGGTCCCATCATGATGTTTTCGAAAGCAACTCCTTCAAACTCTGCTATTTTTCCCATAAGTTCCACTAGCTCTTTCCATGCATAGCGATTACCGCCCGCAGCAGCATTTTTGAAAGCTTCCAGTGCTTTTGGTGAAGGGCCGTATGGATTTTCGTTGGCATTTAGCTTCGCATCCCAAACAGGAAATTCAATTTTGTCTTTTGGTAAATACTCCTTAAAAAAAGGACTGTACAAGGCGTCTCCGCTAGAATTTAGGGTTAGTGGCGCTTTGGATTGCCCAGAGAAACCGAAGTAAGGTGTAGCGACCACGGCACCCGTCGCCAAAGCTCCTTTTCTTAGCCAATCTCTTCTTGAAATGTGTTTTGAGGTCATAGGATTTTTTTTGGTTGGCAATAGCCTCTAAATTAATAGGTTAGCTACCGGATTCCAATGACAATTCCGTAAAAATGAGGGGGCAAAAATGCCAACTCCTAAAAAACGGAAGGATTATGAAGGTTTTTTTTGAAGTAAATCGCGGTAAACGCGCTTAAAGCGAAGCTTTGAACTGCTCCAAAAAGCGTACATCATTTTCACTAAGCATGCGAATGTCCGGAATTTGATGAAGAAGCAACGCGATACGGTCGATTCCCATTCCGAAAGCAAAACCAGAGTATACTTCGGGGTCTATGCCACAGTTTTGTAGCACATTCGGGTCTACCATACCACAACCCATGATTTCCAACCAGCCCGTACCTTTCGTCATGCGGTAGTCGGTTTCGGTTTCCAATCCCCAGTACACATCAACCTCTGCGCTGGGTTCCGTAAAAGGGAAATAGGACGGACGCAAACGAATTTTGGATTTACCGAACATTTCTGTAGTGAAATATTGTAAGGTCTGTTTTAAATCTGCAAAGGACACATCCTTGTCCACATACAAGCCCTCCACTTGATGGAAAAAACAATGCGAACGGGCTGAAATTGCCTCATTGCGATACACTCTCCCGGGAGATATGGTTCGAATAGGGGGCGTATTGTTTTCCATATAGCGAACTTGCACCGATGAGGTATGCGTACGCAATAAAATATCAGGATTGGTTTGCACGAAAAAGGTATCCTGCATATCTCTTGCCGGATGGTATTCGGGAAGATTCAGGGCAGTAAAGTTGTGCCAGTCGTCCTCAATTTCGGGTCCTTCCGAAACATTGAATCCAATCCGTGAAAAAATATCGATAATTCTATTTTTGACCAACGAAATGGGGTGTCTGGAACCAATTTCCAAAGGTTCACCTGGACGGGTAAGGTCGCCAAACTTGCCGACGGTATCTTGTTGGTCTTCCAAAGCCGCCTGTAAAGCGCTAACTTTTTCCGTAGCCTTGGTTTTTAGCTCGTTGACTACTTGGCCAAACGCTTTTTTTTGGTCCGGTGGAACGTTTTTGAATTCAGTGAAGAAACCTGTGACAAGCCCTTTTTTCCCCAAGTACTTTACACGGAAGCTTTCAACCTCTTCTGCAGAATTGGCCGCGAACTGTTCTACTTCAGCAATATGCTCCTTAATGGTTTCAATCATTTTCCACCGTTTTATTGGCCGTCAAAGGTAGCAAATTGTCTTTGAAAATATAGGCAATCAGGTAATGTACTGCTACCCCTCCAAAGAAGTGCCAAAGCCAATGGGTCCCCATGGGCAAAAAGGTTTGATTGAGGTCTATGGTTCGAAAGAACACTGCCATGCCAAAAACACCAAACGCTACGATGAGGTAAGGAAAGAACTTAAACTGGGTTTTGAATTGGTATATCAAAATGGGAATAAGTACCGTAAGTGCTGTGATGACATACCCTATGGATATGCGAAACTGAGGGGGTATGGGGAGGGCTCGTACCAGAAAGGACACACCCAATATGGCAATGATGGTAAGTATCCGCTGCCAAGTAGGGTCGATGATTTTAAAAATAAAATAGATAACCGCTGCGGTGCACAACAACATAATGGGAACCCAATCCAAGAGCAGCCAAAATTCATGACTTCGTGTGCCATGGTAGAGTGTTCCGCCGATAAAACTTAGTCCAATAATGGGAAGTACCCAAGCCAGAAAAAGATGTTTTTTGGTGTTTTTGTACACTTTTCGACCCCAGTAAAACAGAATGACCACGAAAATCAGGTTGCTAAAGGTGTTGAATGGCTCCGCAATAAATCCTCCGCCAAAGGTTTCCTTGTAAATAGGTCCTGAGTCATTTGGAAACTTCGAATACAATCCTAACAGCAATTTAAACATGGATTTGTATTAGGTAGTGTGGGTATCCGGGACGTTTTTTTGCACCCACTCAAGGCATGTTTTGAAATCCGGGAAGATGTGTTCCTCAGGAATCAAATCCGGAACAATATCAATGCGCTCCATCATATACCGCGGTTGGTCCAAAACTTCTACGAACAGGACATCGACATCGTTGTTTTTCAAATCCTGAAGTACGTCTTCCATGGCATAGAGCCCCGTTTGGTCCATATACTGCATTCTCCCCATCCGAATGATGACCACCGAAGCCGTATCTGGAATCTGTGTGGCTAGTTGTTGAAAGTCGCTCGTAGAACCAAAAAACAAAGGACCATTGAGGTGCTTGATAAACACTTCTTCCTTAAGGCTTTGAGGAAAATCTTTCTCATCAGACCAAGCTTTTTCTTCACTGAGGGTGGTTACATCAGAACGTTTGGCAGTTAAGTCTCCCATTTTCTTCATGAACATCAAGGATGCAAAAACCAATCCCACTCCTACAGCATAAACCAAGTTCCAAACGGAAGACAAGACCATAACGGTAAGCATGATGATGACTTCGGAACTTAATTTTATGGGACCTAATGCCATGTCTTTGGGCATATGCGGAATGGCCCGTAGTCCTTTGTAATCCATCACGCCAATGCCAACGGTGACCAGAATCCCTGCCAAGACCGCTGCCGGAATTTGCGAAGCTACTGGCCCCATGGCCAATAGAATGACCAAAAGCAGCACTCCGGCAATCATTCCGGAAAGACGTGTTTTCCCTCCCGAATTGATGTTCACTACCGTTCGAATAGTGGCCCCAGCACCTGGAATACCTCCGAAAATAGCCGCTACACTATTTCCGATACCTTGGCCGACCAATTCTTTGTTGGGCTTGTGTTTGGTCTGGGTCATATTGTCTGCTACCACTGAAGTCAATAAAGAGTCAATGGCCCCCAAAAGGGCTAGGGTGAGCGCTGTAAAAATGTAAGGGGAGACCGAACTCAACGAAAAGGACGTGAATATCTCCAGTCTGGGCAATGGTAGCCCACTAGGAATTTGTTCGATGGGACGATACTCCAAACCGAAACCATAAGCTACGCCTGAAACAACAACTAACGCTACTAGGGTGCTCGGGATGGTTTTCGTGATTCTTTTGAATCCATAAATGATTAGGATGGTGACCAAGGCTAAAGTCAATTCTAACCAATTGATGTTGGTGAGTGCTCTTGGCAAGACTCGAAAAGTGCCCAAAACGCCGGAAGCGTCTTTGGCAGCCAAAGTTTTGGCTTCTTTATCCCTATCTGCCGGGGTAATTTGCTCTGCTCTTTTGAGGGTTTCTTCAAAATCTTCGAGGACGAGAATACCTTCCCCAGCTTCATCTTTTAATATGTTTTCCAGAATTTCCTCTTCCGCAAGGGCCATGTAGCGGTCCACATAAGCTTTGTCTTCTTTCGGATAATACCCCACGGCAGGCAAAATCTGCGTTACTAGAATGATGACGCCAATAGCGGTCATAAAACCGGAGACCACAGGATACGGAATGTATTTAATGTATTTTCCCAATCCGAGAAGTCCCAATCCTATTTGAAGAATGCCTGCCAATAGAAAAATGGTCAGTATTGCGGGAAGCGCTTTTTCCACATCACCATCATTCACCGCAATAATTCCTGCGATAACAACCATGCTTACCGCCGTCATTGGCGCGGTCGGACCTGAAATTTGTGTGTTGGTTCCGCCGAAGAGCGCTGCAAAAAAACTGATGAAAATAGCGCCGTATAGACCGGCACTGGGCCCCAGTCCTGAACTTACACCAAAGGCGAGGGCTAAGGGCAAGGCAACAATACCAGCGGTAATTCCTCCAAATAGGTCCCCTCGAATGTGTTTGAACATGGCGTGGATAAAACGATTACATGCTTGGGCCAAGATAGTAAATTTGACCCATCAAAAAAGGCCCGAACGCACGTCGTGGGCCTTTTATAACAATGTGTTTGGAAATTTTACAAAAAGTGAACCCTTCCGTCTGCGATATCATACATCGCACCTACTACTAAGATTTCTCCGTTTTCTTCCATCTCAGCCAGGACCGGGCTTTTTTGCCTCAGGTTATCAATCGTCAAATAGACGTTTTTTTCCGCTACGGCATTAACAAACGCAGCATTCTTTGAATTTCGCAAGCTAGGGTCTTCCGGTTCGGAAATCGCTTCTACCGCCGGTTTGATTTTGCTTAAAAGAACGGTTAGATTCCCCATTCTAGCATCATCACAGGCTCCTTTTACAGCACCGCAACTGGTATGCCCCAAAACCACGATAATCTTGGTACCGGCCAGTTTGCATGCAAACTCGATGCTTCCCAAAATATCTTCATTCACGATATTTCCCGCGACCCGTGCACTAAAAATATCGCCAACGCCTTGGTCAAATACCAACTCCGCCGAAACCCTAGAGTCAATACAACTCAAAATGGTGGCGAATGGATATTGCCCTGATGTGGTTTGTTTTACCTGCTCGATTAAATCACGTGGAGTTTGTTTTTGTTCTACAAATCGTTGGTTACCCTCTTTCAGGAGCTCCAATGCTGAATTCGGAGTTAAAGCTGCCTGTGTCGCTTTCGTCTGTGTTATCATGAAATATGCTTTGGTTGTCTTTTTTGTCTAGTTTGAAAAATTTAATGTAGCTATCTGGGTTTTCTACAACACCTCTTTCTGAAATCAGTTTGATATGGATATTCTTGTTTTTCGCCTTTTCGGAAAAGTCTTCGAGAATTTCGATGATGTCATTGTCCAAAAAGCGAGTTTTACGAACATCCAATTCCAAGTAGGAATCTTCAGGAAGGCTATCCAATTCTTTTAAGATGGCTCCTTTGTTAAAGAAGGTCACTTCTTCCGCAAGAGTCATTTTTATTTTATGAACCCCGTTGCTTTTATCTTCGATGTGAAGAAAGTGTGAGTTTTGGTAGCTCTTGATAAGAATCACCACGATGCCTACGGCAAGTCCAAGACCGATACCCACCAATAAATCGGTGAAAACGATACCCAAAACGGTCACCACAAAAGGCACAAACTGTTTCCAACCCAATTGATACATGGTTTTGAACAATTTCGGCTTGGCCAATTTGTATCCTACGATAAACAGTACGGCGGCCAAAACGGATAAAGGAATCATGTTCAACAGTTTTGGAATGAGCAATACTGAAATCAACAAAAAGAAACCGTGAATAATGGCGGAAGCTTTGGTACGTCCACCAGACTGAATGTTCGCTGAACTACGTACGATTACCTGGGTAACGGGAAGCCCTCCTAGGAAACCAGAGATGGTATTCCCAATACCTTGCGCCATGAGTTCTTTGTTGGTCGGCGTAGTACGTTTATAGGGATCGAGTTTGTCGGTGGCTTCCACACAAAGCAACGTTTCCAAACTGGCTACCAAGGCGATGGTAAAAGCAGTAATCCATATTTCAGGATTTCCAATGACCTCAAAATTTGGAAAGCTTAGCAAACCTCCCAAAGATTCCAAACTGTCAGGCACCGGAACTGTTACGAGGTGTTCAGCCGAGATACCCCAAACGGCATTGCCTTGTGTCAAGGCGAAATAGACGATACCTAAAATCACTGCGACCAAAGGTCCTTGTATGAGTTTGAATACTTTGGATTTTTGAGTCAATACCCGGTCCCATAAAATCAGAATGCCCAAACCAACTAAAGCAATTAGAGTTGCCCCTAGGCTAATGGAGTTGATGGCATTGAGAATTTCACTAAAGGTATTTTCGCCATCCACTTGAAAGAAGGCAAAGTCACCTTCAGGGTCGGCATCGTAGCCAAAGAAATGCGGAATTTGTTTTAGAATAATAATGATTCCAATCCCTGTCAACATGCCTTTGATAACCGAAGAAGGGAAATAATAGGCAATCACCCCTGCTTTGAGAATACTAAAAACAATTTGAATAAGGCCTCCAAGGACTACGGCTACCAGGAAGTTTTCAAAACCACCTAGGGTTCCTATGGCGGTTAATACGATAGCGGCCAATCCTGCGGCAGGACCACTAACCCCAATTTGGGAGCCACTAATGGCTCCTACGATTATACCCCCAACAATTCCGGCGATAAGACCAGAGAACAAGGGGGCGCCACTGGCCAAAGCAATACCCAAACAGAGTGGGAGCGCTACGAAAAATACTACGATACTAGCGGGTAGATCGTTTTTGATATACTTGAACATAGTTTTGCGAATAGATTAGATGCGATAACCTCTTCTGCGCAAAGAGGTCGTTTGATTAAAAAAAGGTTGTGTCGTAAGTTTTAAGCGAAGTTGCGAGGAGGAGGTACATTGACTTCTCCTATAAAATCAGGACCCAATTCGAATGCATGTTGCATTTTCAATATTGGATTTAGTTCAGCGTAAGCAGATGGATGTCCTAGTGTGTTGAAGAATAAATCACTTTCATCACCTTTCTTTTCGGATTCTTTTTCGGTGTTTTTTTCCTCCTCCGAAGTATCCACCAAAACCACCATATCCTTTTCTATATCAAGGATGGATAGCAATGAGGGTGCCAATATGGAAGATATTAGCAACAGGGCGATTAGGGGAAAAGTGATGGATTTTATCAATCGTCTACTTTTAAACAAAAATAAAAGTAAAGCTATTGATTTTAGTTAAATTTTGATTAAAAATCTTTTAAAAGCTTGATTTTTTCGATTTTGACCCAACCGATTTGACCATCTTCGAGCTTAATCTTGCGCCAAGCGTCCAAACTATCCAACACATTGACCTTGGTACCTTCATGTAAAGTAAACACCGATTCACTACTTGGGTTAGGCTCTGCTTGGATTTTAACCTCACGTGCGAAGATGATGGCTGGATTGTCGGATACGAACTCTCGATACTGCAGATAAGCAAGGAGAACGGCGGTACAACCTAAAATCAAACTAATAACGCTAGTCACGAATGCCACTCGTTTTTGGCTTGCGACGCCCAGGAAATAATAAGCCAAATAGCAAAGCACGCAAAACATCATCAAGGCAATAGCCAAATACGACCATTGGTCGAAAGAAAGTCCGTTGACTAGGCCATCGTATAGCTTTCCCAGTTCGGTTTGAGGCATTTGTTCAACGGCGTCCAAACGCATGTTTTGGGCATAGCCTAGATTATTCAAAATTTCTGGGTCATTCGGCTTTAAAAGGAGGGCTTTTTCGTAGTAATAAATGCTAGGCCCAATTTCGTTCTGTTTGTAGTAGCAATTGCCCAGATTAAAATATAATTCAGCAGAATGCTGGCCATTTTCAAGAATGCTGAGGTATTGCTCGGCTGCCTCGGTATATTGCCCTTTGTTATAGAGTTCGGTAGCCTTTTCGAAAAGTGCGGTATTCTGCCCAAATAGGGAAGGAACCATAAAAACCAGTCCCATAAAAAACAACCCAATCTTTTTCATAATTGTTTGTCCAGTTTGGAAATCACTTCGCTCGCTTGGTCGTAGTCTTGCTGCATTTTAACATCTGAAAAAGGGCTATACCGTGCCATTTCACAACTTTTCAAAAGGGCAATGAATCCTTCAATATCATGTTCGCCAACATTTTTCTGTTCTAAAATAGACGTTATTTTCTCTTTACTGAATTCTGCAGTTTCAATTTTAAGCTTTGCTTTTAGGTAGTTGTGCAAACCTTTTTCCAAAGCCACGTAAAAGGGCTCTTTGTTACCAAGTTGCTTTTTAGCCGTAGAGAGGTATTTCCTTGCGAGACGGTTAGCTCGTTTCATTTTATTCCCTTCGATATCACTAGCCATGGCTTCCCGCTTCTTAAATGAAAAAACGGCGATAGGAATCAGTAAAAGTGGACCGAAAAGCAGAAGGTAAAAGCGGCTAGAGCCAAAAAAGAAGTTGTTCCCGATTTTGGTCAAATTTGGACTCAGTTTGATAAAATGGAACTGCTTGCCTGTTGGAACTACCAGCTGTTGATTGGCGGTGCCCAATGAACCATTTCCAACAGCAGTATTGTTAGGACCTTCCAAGACCTCAATATTGATTTCGTCCGAAGTCAAGGTTACGTACTTCTTCTTTTTCGGGTCGAAATAACTAAATGAAATACTAGGCAACGGATATTTTCCTCGGAAGGAAGGTACTACGGTGTAGGCATTGCCCACTTTTCCTTCCATACCACCAATTGTGGTCCGAACTTTTTCCTCAAACTCTGGTTCGTAGACCTCCAATGAGCTTGGAAGCTCTGGTTCGGGCAAACGGAACAATTTTAAATTTCCTTTTCCCGAAACTTCAACTTTGGCTTGAAGCGATTCAGAGGCGTTCAATTTGGTTTTGCTGGTGGTAACTGAAAAATCAAACTGACCCACAGCTCCTCCAAAGTTTTGGGGTTTGCCATTTTCCGGTAATGCTTTTACGTTTATGCTTCGCTTTCCTGCAGATACGGTTTTACTGGTTTGGGAATAAATCCTACCCCCAAAAAAGTCCCTGCGATTTGTGGGTACGTCTACAAAAATCTCTAAGGATAAGGGCTCAATTTCAAGCTTACCAGCCTTTTGGGGATACAAAACCACGCGTTTGAGTACTACATAGCGATACGGTTTTCCATTATAGGTGCCGTTTTTGGCGGTATGCTTGGTCACCGGAATATCTTGACTCCAAAAATTATTATACTTCGGATTGTCCAACGGGCGGTAGTTGGTAACACTGATATCTGGACTTACATAAAGTTTGTACAAGACCGAAACGGCCTCGTTCATGTAGGGGTTTGCTTTGGATACCTCGGCGACCAGATGGAGGCTCTCATCTGCAACATCGTCAACTGTCTTTTGACCATTGGGCTTATCTACCGCAGCGGTAACTGTTACGGTCTTAGGCAAGGTTTTGTAGGTTTCGCCCCCTATTTCGATTTTGGCTTGTTTTATCGTAAATCTACCCCTTGCGGTCGGCACCAAAATATAGGAGTATGATTTGGAGAAACTGCGTTTTCCATTGGTCCAAGATGAACTTATGGATTGCGAAGGTCCCATTACGACTTTAAATCCTTCAAATGATGGAGGGGAAAAGTTGTCCCCATCTTTGTTCATGGTAAAATCTACTCTGAGCCTTTCGTTAATCCCAAGCTTCTCCTTACTCAACTTCATTTCGAAGGATACTTCTTCGTCTTGGGCATATAGTGCACCTATGCTCAAAAAGAGCACTGTACATAAGACACCAAAACGTTTACCCCAACTCTTCAACATCACCAATCTTTCTCGTTCTTAATCTTTTTACCTTTTATTTTTTTTGCCTCCATTTTTTGCTGCACCTTTTTTTCTTCATTTTGCATGGCTTCTAGCAAATTCTGGATTTGTTGTTTTGATAATTGATTTGGTCTAGGCTGTTGCTCTGATTTTTCACCTTTATCGCCTTGGTTGGGCTTTTGCTCTTTTTCTTTCTTCTTATCTCCGTCTCCCTTTTGGTTTTCCTCAGGCTTGTTTTGTCCTTGTTCTCCTTCGTCGCCGTCTTTGTTCTTTTCGTCTTCTTCGTTTTCGCCTTCGTTATCCTTGTTGTCTTCGCCCTTATTGTCCTGGTCCTTGTTTTTGTCTTGGTCCTGCTTATCCTCGTTTTTGTCTTTGTCGTTTTGGTTTTGGTCGTTCTTTTGGTCGTCCTGTTCCTTTTTTAGCATTTCTTTAGCTAGGGCAAGATTGTAGCGGGTTTCGTCATCTGTAGGATTGTTGCGTAGGGCTTGTTTGTACGCTTCTACAGCTTTTTGATACTCCTTTCTTTTCATGAACACATTGCCCATGTTATGGAAGGATTTGTGTTTTCCCGTTTTGGAACTGGATTTTTCACCCGCTTGCTTGAAACGGCTAAACGCTTCCGCGTAACTCTCCCTGTCGTAATAAGCATTTCCCAAGTTATAGGGAGCTGCTGCGTTTTCCTTGCTTTTGGAAATGGCTCTTCGGTAATCCGCTTCGGCAGTTTGGAAGTCATTTGCGGTAAGCTCCTTGTTGGCTTGCCAAGTAAGGTCTTTGGAGTCTCTAAGGTTCTTTTTCAAAGCCTTTGCTTCGTCTGACTTCTCTTGCTCTTGTCCTAGCGCAACGGCCGCTACGCCAAAAAGAAAAAGTGTAACCAATCTTATTCGCTTATGCATCATCATATTCATTGAAAAGATTTAGTTTTTTCAACCATTTGGTTTTTCGGTCCAAAAGGAAGATATCCAAAAATAAAAAGAATAGGGCTATCGCCAAGAACCATTGAAATTGGTCTTTATATTCGGCAAACTGCTTGGCCTCAAACTCTTTTTTGTCCATCTGTTCCAATTGCTCCTTGATAATTTCTACGGCTTCGTTAGTGTTGCTTCCATCGATGTAAAGACCATTGCCGTCATTTGCAATTTGGGATAGAATGGGTTCGTTGAGTCTTGTGATGACGACCTCACCTTGACGGTCTTTTTTCAAGGTTTCAATGACCCCATTTCGTTTGATGGGAATCGGAGCGCCTTTCGCCTTACCAACACCAATGGTATATACTCGAATCCCATTTTGAATGGCATTTTCAACAGCGCCAAAAGTGGCATTTTCAGAATGGTCTTCCCCATCTGAAATGATAAAAAGCACACGATTCGTTTGTTCTTCGTCGTTGTAATAAGTGCTTGCCAAGTCAATGGCCGCATCAATTGCGGTTCCTTGTGAGGATAGCATATTGGTATTCATGCTTTGCAAGAACATTTTCGCGGCACCGTAATCCGTGGTTATCGGAAGTTGGGGATAGGCTTGACCTGCATATGCGATAATACCAATTCGGTCGCTAGCCAACTGGTTGATGATTTCGGACACCAAACGTTTGGCTTTATCCAAACGATTCGGCGCAATATCCTCAGCGAGCATGCTTTTGGAGACATCAACTGCAAAAACAATATCGACGCCTTCTCGTTTCACGGTTTCCAGCTTGGTGCCAATTTTGGGATTGACCAAACCAATAATCAGGAAAACCAATCCTAACACAAAGAATATGAGTTTTAATCCAGACTTGTATCTTGATTTGTCTGGAGCCATTTTTTTCAACAATCGTGCTGAGGCAAAAGCCTTTTGGGTACGACGTTTCCAAATTTGAAGGAAAAAGAACACCAGGACGATAACAGGAATTATCGCTAAAAGGTAGAAGTACATTTTTTCGTCAAACTGAATCATTCCGTTCTAAATAAAGCTTTTGAACAACGAGCTTCGCAGCCCCCATTCCAATAATAACAAAAGACCTGCCAAGAAAATTAGGGACCGAAACTTTTCCTCGTACTTGTAATATTTGAACTCTTCTATTTCCGTTTTTTCGAGTTTGTTGATTTCATTGTAGATTTCTTCCAACTTCTCATTATCAGTGGCCCTAAAATATTTCCCTCCCGTGTCTTTGGCAATCTCCTTCAGCAAAGCTTCGTCAATTTCAACTTGACGCATGCCAAAGCGAAATGACCCATCTCGATTGTACGCGATTGGCGATAGGGCGTTGCCATTGGTGCCCAATCCAATCGTATAGGTCTTTATTCCAAATTCAATCGCCAAATCTGCGGCGGTCTTGGGCTCAATAAAGCCTGAATTATTTACACCATCGGTTAACAAAATGATAATTTTACTGATGGCCTTGCTTTCTTTCAACCGATTCACCGCCGTTGCCAAGCCCATACCAATGGCGGTACCATCTTCCAATTCCCCGTAGGTAATGTCGCGAAGGGCGCTCAAAACAATGCCTTTATCGCTGGTGATGGGCGTTTTTGTATAGCTTTCGCCGGCATATCCTACCAGCCCAATTCGGTCATTGGGGCGTTTTTTTATGAATTCCGCAGCCACTTTTTTCAAGGCAGACAAGCGATCGGGTTTTAAATCGCGGGCCAACATACTGGAGGACACATCTATGGCCATGACGATATCAATACCTTTCGTGGTTTTGGTACGGGTTGATATGTCTTCGGTTTGGGGTCGTGCCAGAGCGGTTATGATGGCAGCCAATGCCAACAATCGAAGTACAAACAAAATGGGGCGAAGTTTGGACAACCAGCTTTTGGTGGTAAATCCTTGAATGCTGGAAATTTTGAGGGAGGCACTTTCATGCTTGAGCTTGAGTAAATACCAAACCACGGCTACCGGAAGCAGTAATAGCAACCAGAAAAACTGTGGATTCGCAAATTCAATATTGTCTAACATGCTATGCCTGTATTTTTACCTCAAGGGTATTCAAGATTCTTTTTACGATTTCCTCGGCATACTCATCGCCATCTTCCCAAGTGATAACCACTTGTTGCGTAAAGGCTTTGCCACCGAAAGTAAGAATGTTGTATTTGGCCTTGATGGATTCGCTTGAACCTTCTGGGGTGATTTTCCCTGAACCAAACGTTTTAAGTCCGGTTACGCCCGAACGGGTAAAGAACTCTTCTTGTTTGGTGATGATATTCCGAATCCCTTGTGCCTCAAATTCTTTAATGGTATTTCCTATAACTTTTTCAAAATCAACCTCTTCTTGCGCTTCTTTATAGGTCATGGAGCTTGTTGAAACATAAAAAAGGTCTGTGGTCTTGCCGTATGAAAAGGTTTGAAGCTCCTTAACCAATTCCTCCATTTCCGACGAAACGCCCTCTTCTTGTCGAATCAAGACCTCTGGCGTTTCCAATTCTATGGGTGGAAAGCCATAAGCACTGGATACCCATTCCCCCTCAAGAAGTGTTTTGGTAGGATATCCAAAGACAGTATCCTTTACCGTTTTTGCTCCAAAAAACACAATGGAAAATACGGTTCCAAGGACCAATATGCCTGCAAAAATCCCAGCGGCCCAATACCATTGTCTTCTTCTTTGTTTTTGGGCTAGCTCCTCAAGGTATTCCACATCTTCCAAAAGGTCATCTTCTGTAGGTTCTGGTAGGGCGTCATGCGTTTTCTCCACAATCAACTGTACCATTTGACGGTCTTGTTCTGCAACGGATGAAGAGGGTTTGGAACGTGCGAATTTGACCAAATCCGCGGTCTGTAATATTTTTCGAAACTGCTGAATGGTGTCTACATCCAAATCCAATTCCCCAGCATCTTTGAGCATTTCAAGCTTGTCAATCAACTCATCCGTGGTACTTTCCAAAGCGGAAACTTGAACATCTTCTTCCAAGTAGGAACGCACAATATCCGTAAGTTCCGAATAGTACTGTTTGAACTCATCCTGAATGAGGTATTTCGATGTTTCCAAGCGTTTCAATTCCAATAAAGCGCGGTCATATGGAGGTAAAAGCGCCTCCTTTTCTTCTTCGGTTAAGGGTTTTTCCCTGAAATAAAACCAATATACCGCGGCAGCAACCACCAGCAAACCCAACAAAACATACAGTAAAATCCATAAAAGTTTTGAACGGCTCTTTTCAACCTCTATCAAAGGTTTGATGTCAAACATTTTCTGTTTGGTGGTATCTACGGCAACGTCTGCTACTTTAATTCGGAATGAATCCGTGAAGAAAGGTTGTTCGTTTATGGCGATGCGTTGTGGCGGAATCGTATACGTGCCGCTATCGAATTGGGTTAGCGCATAAATACGCTGTAAGACGACCCGGTCTTTCTTCCGAAGGGTATCAGTCAAAAGTGCCTCCACTGTTTCGAGCGGAGAAAAGGTTTGTCCTTCGGGAAAGTGTACTACGCTGGTAGAATCTGTCTCCACAGAAATCGTGTATTGGATTTGCTCTCCTATTTTGATGGCTAGGGTGTCCAAAGAAACTTTGACACTCCCTTTTTGCTGTGCTTGGGTCGTTAGGAGGCCTCCAAAAAGCAAAAGACAGGTCACGCAAACCTGAAAAAGATGTTTTTGAAAAATGTTACGCTTATCCTTTTCTCCCATCACCCTCTTCTTTTGAAATAACCGAGCAGTTTTTTCACGTAACTCTCATCTGTTCTACAATGAATTACCCCGCATCCTGCTTTGGTGAAAGCATCATTGAAATAGGCCACTTTTTCATGATGGAATTTGCTGTAATCGTTTCGTACTTTTTTCGAAGTCGTGTTGACCAACTGCAACGTGCCTGTTTCCGAATCTTCCATTTGCACCAACCCAATATTTGGAATGGATTCTTCTCTTTGGTCATAAACGCGAATCCCGGTGACATCGTGTTTGTTGCCTATAATGCGTAGGGTGTTGTCGTAATCATCCGCGATAAAGTCCGAAAGCACGAAAACGATGGCTTTCTTTTTCATGACGTTGGTCAAAAACTTTAAAGCCCCTGCCACATGTGTGCCGTGGTCTTTTGGTGAGAATTCCAAGAGTTCGCGAATGATGCGCAACACATGGCTTTTTCCTTTTTTGGGCGGAATATAGAGCTCTACTTCACTTGAAAACAAAATCAATCCGACTTTATCATTGTTCTGCAGTGCGGAAAATGCCAAGGTCGCCGAAATTTCAGTCAGGACTTCTTTTTTGAATTGCGTGGTGGTACCAAAGAGTTCCGAGCCGCTGACATCCACCATGAGCATCATGGTCAATTCCCGCTCTTCTTCAAAGACTTTCACGAAAGGTTCGTTGTAGCGGGCAGTAACGTTCCAATCGATGTTTCGTACGTCATCCCCAAATTGGTACTGGCGGACTTCGCTGAACGTCATTCCTCGACCTTTAAAGGTCGAGTGGTACTCCCCACCAAAAATATGGTCGGAAAGACGTCGGGTCTTTATCTCGATTTTGCGTACTTTCTTAAGTAACTCTTTCGTATCCATTTACTAGAAAATGGTTCGCAGTTTTCGGTGTTTCAAAGAAGAAGGGTTTTTGGTGCACTTAAAACAACACCAAATTTTACGTGTTTAGGGTACCTCTACCTCGTTCACGATTTTGTTGATGATTTCTTCCGATGTGATATTCTCGGCCTCGGCTTCGTATGTAATACCGATACGATGACGCAATACATCATGTACCACCGCTCTTACATCTTCAGGTACCACATACCCTCTTCTTTTAATAAATGCATAGCATTTGGATGCATTGGCAAGATTGATACTTCCTCGGGGTGAAGCCCCGAAACTGATTAGGGGTTTTAGATTTTCAAGGTTGTATTTTTCGGGATAGCGTGTGGCGAAAATCAAATCCAGAATGTACTTCTCGATTTTTTCATCCATATACACTTCACGAACCGTTTGTTGTGCACTTAAGATTTGCTTCAAGGTAACTACAGGTTTGACGGGCTCCGAAGCAGTACTTCTCAAGTTTTGACGGATGATAAGTTGCTCTTCATTCAGTTTTGGATAGTCAATAACCGTTTTCAACATGAATCGGTCAACCTGCGCTTCGGGTAAAGGATAGGTTCCTTCTTGTTCCACCGGGTTTTGTGTGGCCATTACCAAGAAGGGAGCGTCCAATTTGAATGTCTCGTCTCCAATGGTAACCTGCTTTTCCTGCATGGCTTCCAAAAGGGCGGACTGCACTTTGGCTGGGGCCCGGTTGATTTCATCCGCCAAAACAAAGTTGGCGAAAATAGGTCCTTTTTTGATGGAGAAATCATTCTCCTTCATATTGTAAATCAGTGTTCCGATAACATCTGCGGGCAAAAGGTCAGGCGTAAACTGAATCCGACTAAACTCACCTTTAACCGCTTTGGACAGTGTGTTGATGGCTAGGGTTTTTGCCAGACCAGGTACTCCTTCCAAAAGAATGTGACCTTGTCCCAATAACCCAATTAACAAACGTTCGACCATGTGTTTTTGTCCAACAATGGCCTTGTTCATTTCTAGCATAAGCAAATCGATAAAAGCGCTTTCATGAGCAATTTTCTCATTTACCGCACCAATATCAATTGTTGTATTTTCTTCCATACAGATGTGTAAAACTGTGGTATCTTCGTGAGTGTTTTTCCAAGGAACGCAAAATGAAAATTAATTTAAAATCAGGCTGTTAATTAATGGTTAAAAATAAAGCAACTGCCTCATTTTATGAAGGATTTAAGGCTTGTGCCAAAACCCTAGAACCGTTGAAGATAAGATGAAAAATTACTCAAAAATCATTGCTGGAACCATGACTTGGGGAAAGTGGGGTTCTCAATTGGGCACCAACGAAATGGTAGCTCTTATGGAACACTGTTTGGATGTTGGAATTACCACCTTTGACCATGCTGACATTTATGGCGATTATACAACCGAATCTGATTTTGGAAAAGCCTTTGCGCAAAGTTCAGTGGCAAGGGAATCAGTTCAATTTATAACGAAGTGTGGTATCCAGATGACTTCGGGGCGACCGAATCGCGTGAAGCACTACCAATATGATGCCGCGTACATCATCAATTCTGCTGAAGCTTCCTTAAAAAACCTTCAAACGGATTATCTCGATGTATTGCTGCTACATCGCCCTAGTCCATTAATGGATCCAGTCGAAGTGGCAAAAGCGATAACTACATTGCAAGCGTCTGGAAAGGTCAAAGCTTTTGGCGTTTCAAACTTTTCACCCAGCCAGATTGCGCTGTTGGAGAAAGCAATTCCCGTTTCAGGGAATCAAGTAGAATGCTCCTTGCTGCATACAGAGCCCTTTTACGATGGAACGTTTGATGATAGCATCGCCAATGAAAGAACAGCCATGGCATGGAGTCCTTTGGGGGGATTTTTTGGCGAGACTTCTTCACGAACGGAAGCTATTAAAAAAGTGCTTGAAACTTTTGCAGAAACCTATGATGCCAACTCCAGTCAATTGCTTCTAGCTTGGTTGATGAAGCACCCTGCTGGAATACATCCCGTCGTTGGGACAACCAAAAAAGAACGTTTGACCGATTCGGTTGCGGCAGCGAATATTGATATGGACTTACAAGATTGGTTTGTATTGTTGGAAGCCAGTTTGGGCCATGAAGTCCCTTAACAAAAAGCGTTATGAAACAGAAAACAGTATTAATTACCGGCGCAACTAGCGGTATTGGAAAAGCAACAGCCATTCTTTTAGCCAAACACAGGTATCGTTTGGTGGTTTGCGGAAGGCGGGAAGCCATTTTGAATGAGTTGGTGGCTTCGTTAATGGAGAAAACCGAAATACATCCCTTGGTCTTCGACGTTCGTGACAAGGAAAAGGTGTTTCATTCCATCCAAGGTTTGCCTCAGGATTTTTCACCGATTGATGTGCTGGTCAACAATGCGGGTAATGCCCATGGTTTGGACCCTATTGAATCGGGAAGTATGGATGATTGGGAAGCCATGTTGGATATCAATGTAAAAGGCTTGTTATATGTTTCCAAGGCAATCCTTCCTCAAATGGTCGAACGTAAGGCGGGACATATCGTCAACATCGGGTCAACGGCCGGAAAAGAAGTATATCCTAAAGGGAATGTGTATTGTGCGAGCAAGCATGCCGTTGATGCCATCAATAAAGGCATGCGTTTGGATTTGAATGCCTACGGGATTCGCGTTGGGGCCATCAACCCCGGTTTGGTGGAAACCGAGTTTAGCAAAGTGCGTTTTAAAGGAGACGAAGAAAGAGCTGAAACCGTATATCAGGGCTACAAAGCGTTACAAGCAGAAGACATTGCCGATTTAATTCTCTTTATGATTTCTCGTCCAGCGCATGTGAATTTGGTAGACCTTACCGTGATGCCGACAGCTCAGGCCAGCAGTACGATTATCAATAAAACTTTGGAGTGATCGCGAAAAGCTTTTGGGAATAAATGGCGGGCAATCCCTTAAAGACCCATATGGGTTTTATACCTTTAAGGGGAGGATTCTGCTTTTCCCATGGTCAACAAACGATTACTTGTTAAAAACCTACTTGCGCACAACGATGAGAATAGCTTTTATGACAAAAAGCGTTTCATTCGAATAGGGGAGAAAGAAGGAAAGGCTAAATTCTTGAAGCATGTTTGCGCTTTGGCCAATAGTAATCCCCGAAACAATTCCTTTATCGTAATTGGTGTAGAGGACGAAGACAACACCATTGTGGGAGTTGACTTTTTCGACGATAGTAAGATTCAGAATTTGGTCAACGCCTACCTGGACAATCCGCCTATCATCTCATATGAAAACATTCCTTTTCCGCATTTACCGGAAGGAAAGGTAGTCGGATTGGTTACCATTAAATCCAATGGAAAGGTTTGTGCATTGCGCAAGAATATCTGGAAGTACTATGGCGGATCGGTCTTTTTTAGGGAAGGAAGTATAAGTTTGCCCAAAGCCTTTGACATTGAATTGAAAGACATCAATTCGGCGGTGGTAGCTACCATTGAACAGCACGCGCGAAACAATATTGAATTGACCTTGGATGCGGTCATCAACTTTATGAATGTTCGGCATGCCGATTTGAAAAGTGACTACCAAGTCTTTAAAGAGCAGTTTGTGGTATGTTGGGCCGGTCACATCAAAAAGGTTAAAGACCAAGTCTACTATTCGCGTGTAGACATTGAACTTATCAATGAACAAGTAAAACTGTTTTATTCGGCTTTGGACGAAATCACCATCACCTACGATGAGAATTCATTTTCCACATTGGAATATGTGCAACTCGGATTGGGTTCCCAGCAGAAGTATTATCCTTTGGAAGAAATGGTCATTACCTTTTCGGAAAATGGAAAGTACACCATCAACAGCGAGTTGGTCTTTGAACCGCCACAATATGATAAGCGAACCCTTCATCATGTGTTGAACACCAATAATGCGCTGCTTCAAAAATTGGAAAAGAAAATAACCCTGAACACGGCAGAAAGTAAGGACTTGAAAAATCTTCCAGCAACCTATTTGATTTGTTACCTCAATGGCTTCGAAGAGGCGAAAGAGCAAATGGAACGCGCACGCGGCTTGTTGAAAAAGACGTATAATGGAGCTTACCTTTCTTTAAAAGAATCGCTACGGATTTTACGTAAGGTTCGCTATAACTAGGATTTCACCAACCACATGAGTTGGTAGGGCTCAAGTTCGAGAAGGCCGCTGGACATAGCAAAGGATTTTCCAGACACCAAATCTTTTGCTTTTCCTTGTTTCAAATACCCCAACTTCGTCATCCAGCCTGCTTCAACCGCTTGGGGAACTTCATCAAAATTGGCCAAAACCAAGATTCCCGTACCCTCATCATCCGCTCGTTCGAATACCAAGAGGTGGTGGTTACCCGAATAATGCAAAACCCTAGGGTAGCTATCCGCAAAAACGGGATGCTTTTTGCGAAGTGCAATAAGAGCCTTAAGGTTTTCGAATACGGTGATTTGAGGATTCTTTTTGTTTCTGGGTTCTTCCAAAACGGTCCAGTTTTGTTTGGGTCGATTTACCCAGCGACCATCTTCTTTTTTGTCCGCTTCTTTTAAGAAGGAGTAATCATTCAAAGTGGCGATTTCGTCGCCGGCATACAGCATGGGGATACCACCGTAGGCCATGATGATACCATGCAAAAGGGTAATTTTGGCAATGGCCGTTTGAATCTTTGGAAGATGTTTTTCTTTTAATGCTTTTTCCAGGCCCAACAGGGAGGCTGCACTGCCCGTAATGCGTCCATCTCCCGTTTTGGGATTGTACATGAACAACAAACCCGTGGCGGGGGACCATTGCAAGCGTTGGCAATAATAATCCAACAAAAATTTGCGGTGCATAAAGGGATTCCAGCCAATTTCCTCAATGAGCCGGTCATCATACCCCAAGCCAATATCGTCGTGGCAACGAACATAGTTCAACCAGGTACATTCTTTGGGTTTATCGGGAATGCGTTCCAAGGTTTTTTGAAGCAAAAGGGTTTTCTTGGTGGCGATGGAGTTCCAAAGCAATGCCATTAGGGAAGCATTGTAGGCCACTTCACACTCGTTCCCTTGCATATGACCTTCACCAAAATATTTTAGAATTTCCCTTGGGGCGACTATGGCCTCCGCCAATAGGATAGTACCTGGGGCAACAACCTGCAAACACATGCGGAACAGCTGAACCAGCTCATGGGCTTCAGGAAGGTTTTGGGAAATAGTTCCCATTTTTTTCCAAAGGAATGCCAGTGCATCAAAACGCACAAAATCGACCCCTAGATTGACCATGTCCATCAAATTGGACAACATTTCTAGAAATACTTCGGGGTTGGTGTAGTTCAAATCCCATTGGTAGTGATTGAATACCGTCATGACCCAACGGTCAATTTCAGATTGATAGGTAAAGTTTCCCGGGGAGGTTTCCGGAAAAACCTCGGGCAGTGACTTTTCAAATTCTTTGGGAATAGTATCATCAGCATACATGTAGTAATAGTCCTGATACTTTTTTTCGCCTTTCAACGCTTTTTTGGCCCAAGGGTATTCATCTGAAGTGTGGTTCACCACAAAATCCAACATTAAATACATCCCTTTCGCACGCATCGCTTGGGTCAAATCCAGCAAGTCTTTTTGTGTACCGTATTTGGAATCGACCTTGTGATAACTGTTAACCGCATAGCCGCCGTCACTTTCACCTGAAGGACGGGTCATCAAAGGCATGAGATGTAAAAAATTGACCCCCAACTCTTCAAAATAGGGAAGTTTTTGGTGGAGCCCTTTCAAATCCTTTTCGAAATGCTCCACATACAATTGCATCCCAACGATTTGTTCGGATTGATACCAGTTGCCTGCTTTTACCCTTTCAACATCCAACTCCTTAAAGGTTTTTGGACGCCTTTTGAACAATTCGGAGAGCCGTTCAAGGAGCGCCTCAAAGTAAGGCGCATGTTCTGGTTGAGGATACAACTTGAAAAAAAGTCGTTGGATAAAACCCAGATTCGCTGCTAGACGTTGTTCAAACAAGGCGTCAGCGGCTTGGGTTTTATGTTGCAAGGTCAATACCTTATGAACGTTGGCCTGATTCATGGATTTTCAAGTTGCGCCTTCGTGGGAAGCGAAGCAATGGCTCCATAATTGGTGGTGGTAATTGCTCCTGCGACATTCGCTTTTTTCACCATGTTAAAGAGTAGTTCAGCATCCTGCTCAATCATGGAGTAGTTATCCAAATGTGAAATTTGATAGAGGAGGCAGCCCATAAAAGCATCACCTGCGCCGGTGGTGTCTATTGCCTTGACAGGAATACTAGGAACGATTTTCCGAATGGCGTTTGTGCTTACTAAAGTGCCTTCCTTTCCTAAGGTGATTGTGATGACTTGGGTCCCTACTTTATGCAAAACTTCACAGGCTTCATGAACATCCGAGGTACCAGAAAGTAAAAGCGCTTCTTCTTGGCTGAATTTGCAGAGATGTGACTTCTCTACGAAGGGCATGCATTTTTTTATGAATTGCTTTTCGTTGTCTCGCCACAAATCTTCCCGATAATTCGGGTCAAAACTGACGAACATTTCGTTGGTCATGGCGTCAAACAAATATTTGTTGTACGTGGTTTCCAAAGGGCCACCGAGCAGTGCCGTAGCGGCACCAAGGTGAAGCATTTGTCCTTTGAAACCTTTTCGCAAAGCGGGGTCATAACTCAATTCCCTATCCGCACCACGGCTGAAAACAAAATCCCGTTCGCCATCTTCGGCTAAGGAAACAAAGGCAAGCGTAGTAAAGGTTTTGCAGCGTTGTACTAGAGATAAATCCACGCCCTCGTCCTGTAAGGTTTGCAACAAAAAATCACCGAAAGGGTCTTCCCCAACGCTTCCGATAAATACCCCTTTACCGCCGAGCTTGGAAATCGCGCAAGAAACATTGGCAGGGGCTCCCCCCGCTTTTTTGGTAAACTCGGTTGCAGAAGACAAGTCACTTCCTTGATTTTCGGCCACGAAGTCAATGAGTAACTCCCCGACACAAAACACCTTTTTCATAATGGATTTTAGGAGATATAGGATGAATGTAAATAGAAAAAAACAGCAGCGCAAAAAAACAGGGTTTTTCTGCAAGGAAAGGGTATCAATAAAAAAGGGGCATGATAGAATCACGCCCCTTTTGTTAATGGTCTTTAAGTGTTATTTCTTGATAATCTTAAAGTTTTCATTCGTCTTGGAACCAACGATTTTTACAAAGTAAATACCTGGTGTGGAGTTGGAAGCATTCCAGCGAACCGGACGGGAAATATCCCAGTCTTTCACTTCATGCACCATTTGTCCAACCATATTGAAAATCTGGGCCGTTACTTTCGTATCGTTTTCGGTTTTAATTGCGAAAAAGAACTCATCCGTTGAAGGATTTGGCCAAACTGCCGTAGTAACCTCAGTTTCGATATTGGCTAGATTTTGCACCTGCGGTGTTCCTGCCACATCAGAACCTGGGATAGCCATGGCCGTATCTTCGCTAGCAGTAGTCTCTACCGTACCGAAAATTTGGAATACTTGGTCAACGCCATCTCCTCCAAACGCTACGGAAGCAGGAGTCCAGTCAACAGCACCCGTTCCGAATAGATTGAACGCATCTCTAAATGTGGATTCGCTACCAATCAAACCGGCTTGCGTTGCCCAGAACCACTGGGTGTTATTTGGACCAAAGTCTAAATTAACGTATACAGACAACCAATACGTTCCTGAAGCCAATACCACTTCCTGTGGTAAATCCAACGTTAAGTTTGCGTTTGTAGGGTCTGAAGTTGGTGCAATCGCGCCACTATCATAAACCACAGCTCCAGGTAGACCTCCGTTGTTTTCGTAAATCACAACATTGGCGCTAGTCAACAACGGACTGTTGTTGGCCCCTCCAGGAGCGATAATACTGTTTACAGTCCACTCATCACCTTCAGGGATGATAAAGTCGTCTGCAGACTGTGCTAAGGCACCGAAGTCTGTAAACAACTGCGATGGTCTTGTACCTATGGCAGCACCATTTTGCTCATAAATCGGGAATTCGGTTAGCGTCACCGTGAATCCTTCAGATACTTGTTCTTTACCCGAGGTGGCAATCAAACCAATTGCAGCAGAGCCTTCAGCACCAGGTGCAAAAGACAATAATACTTTATCATCTTTCAGTGTCGCGGTAACCAAATCTGGATTGGAGTTCGTCAACTCTATGGAAATTGGTTTTCCTTTTGAGCTTACAAACAAATCGGTAACGTCTACTTCCGTATCAGGGCTACCTAAAGGTAACGTCAAATCAGGCAGTAGGTAGGCTACACTTAGTTTCGCTTCAGGTGTATTGCTTGCGAAAAATTGTGCATTATAGATTCCGTTTCCATGCGCGGCAACGGCAACAAAACCGTCGTCACGCGTACGAATTTGTGGTACCACAACATTTCCGACTACAAAAGGCTCTCTGAACCAGCGTGTTCTGTCACCATTCAACCAAAATGCAGCATACAATCCTGTACTGGTTCCGGCATAGAAGATATTGTTGTTTCCTCCAATGGCAAACCAACGTACAGATGGCCCATTTCCAGTCCCATCAGGATTTTCTTCAAGGTTACCACTAATACTCTCCCACGTTTCACCAGCATTTTTACTCATAAAAATACTCTTGATGTTATAGTTGGAGAATACCGCATATACTCGGTCAGAATTGTTCGGGTCAACATAAATCTGGTTTACGTTTCCTTCCGGTAATCCTTTTCCGGTAGAAATATCGATAGGCTCTTGGTCATCGATATTGGCATTTTCCATCTTGTAAATCATACCTGTGGAAGTACCATAGTACAAACGGTTGGCTACAGGGAAACGAGAAATGTCAAGTCCAGTAATATCCGAACCATCAGGTGTAGCGGTTTGAGTCAATTCCGTCCAGTTTACACTAGCAGGTCCGTTTGAGAACAAGGGAACTTCATCCAAGTTTCTATTTCGCCACATACGATTGCCTGCAGGCATGTACATCACATTATCGTTGATTGGGTCAAGGATAAAAGGTGCAACGAAATCAAATCCTGAAGCGCCTGCTGGTTGGATTCTTGTAAAGGATACAAATTCTCCAGCTTCGTCAAAATTCAAACGGTACACATTTCCAAATTGAGCGGACACATAACGGGTGAGTCCGCCATCTGCAATCGCATTGTACGAACCATCTCCACCGAAATCACTTTCCCAAGGGTCTGAACCATTAAGGGAGTTGGTGAACCATGTTCCGTTATCTTGGAAACCGGCTAATACATCATTGCTGTTTCCTTCTGGGTCAATCGAAATGGCATACGGTTGTGTGGTGATATAGCCATTGTTCAACGAAGTCCAGCTTACGGGTTCCGTGGTTATGGTAATATCCTCAGTTACTTGCACCCCACCGTCATTCGATGTAATTACCTTGTTCGGATTGGATGGTAGGAAAACCATATTGTGCTGATCCGGATGGTGGTTTGGATACAAGGCAAAACTGTTGCTGAAAATGGTGTATCCACCAATCCAGCCTTCAAAACCAGTTGGCGTAGTAAATCCTGTCGTAGAACGATACAAGTTGGTACCACCCAAGAAAATGAAATCAGGATTCGTTGGGTGAACTTTGATAATCATGTTATAAGCGCCCTGCAAGTTCAGGTTACCGGCAACACCACCAATAGTAGTTGGAAGATTCGCTGTTAAATCTGCCCATTGCTCTTCCGGGGTTTCGGCATCCGCCTGATATCTCCACAAGAAAGCTTCGCCATTATTGCTCACATCATATGAGAAGAAGTATACTCTATTCTCATCAGAAGGGTCATAAGCCATAACGGTACGACCAAAAGATGGAAAGATACCTTCAGGCGTTATGTCCGTCCAAGTCACGCCGTCTTGAGAGGTGTAGAAACCAGCAGTGTCGGCGAAAATGTCAACAGTTGCGTAAAGTGTTCCATTCGGTGTTACGATAACCTCAGTTTGACTATCGAAAGCACTAGGCAACACTTCATCAAAAGAACGGGCTCCATCTGTAGAACGGAATAAGCCATCAAACGTAGCCGCATATACGTCCCCGGTTTCAGGATGTACGGCAATACTATTGATCAAATCAAAAGAGGAGAATGAGGTTACATCATTATCACTGGTGTTTCGCATGCGAATCCAGCTTCTACCATTGTTAAATGATTTGAAGATTCCAGAGCCAGTGTAAAACGCACCAGGGGCACCGGCAGAATTTCCATAACGCTCCCCGGAGGCATAGTACCAAACATTTTGGCGACCTTTTCTAGGGTCTTGTGCTATAGCGGTAATACTGGGCGATTGCCACTTGCGGGTCACTCTTCTCCAGCTTTCCCCTGAATTGGTGGAACGCCAAAGTCCTCCGGAAACACCTCCGGCAAGGATGATGTTTTCGTTACGCATGTCTAAAGCAAGGGCTCTGGTACGACCCCCTACGTTAGCTGGGCCACGATTTCTCCAGTAAAAGAATCTTCTTCGCGAAGCTTCTTCACCGTGCTCTTTGGCCATTTGTTGCTGGATGTCTCCAGTTGCAATCCTTTCAGAGAACTTTGCCTCTCTAGATTGAATGTCATCGGGAATTTTACCCGTCGCGGGGTCGCGTAATTGTCTTAGTTCGAAAGCCAATCGGTCCATGGCTCTATCACCCACAGCTTTGGGCTTGGCACCTACAGGACCTGATTTACTATCGTACAGTTTTGATTGTTTGTAAAGGTTGTGGCCCTTTTGTGGACCATCGTCAGCGGATCTCTTTAAGTCTTGCGCGGAAAGCGGCAACAAAAACAAACCCAATGCAATAGAAAACAATACACGGATAGGTAAAGGTTTTTTCATATAGTGGAAGTTAAAATGAATTAGCCTTTCAATATAAAAAAAACTAAAATTCCTGTTAAAGCTTTCTTACTAAAATCGATGAAATACACTATGCTTTTTTAACAATCTGGCGTAAATTCTGGGGTTGGCCCAATTCATAATCAAAAGTTAAAACTGATTTTGAACCTTCATAGCCTTTTGTGCTGTATACTTGCGCAAAATTGTTGGCATGAGAACATTGGCGATTGGAGATATCCATTCGGGAATAAGGGCTTTGAAACAAGTATTGGAACGCGCGGCGGTAACGGAACAAGACCACTTGATTTTCTTGGGGGATTATGTAGATGGATGGAGTACTGCAACCGAGACCGTATCCTACTTAATGGACTTGCAAAAATCACATCGCTGCACGTTTATTCGTGGCAATCATGATGAATTGTGTAAAGAATGGATGCTGACAAAAAAAGAAAACCCCCAATGGCTCGCACATGGGGGCACGGCGACACGTGATTCATATTTGGCTTTGGCGGATGAAGCTTGGCCCGAGCATTTGGCATTTTATGATGCCCTTCAGAATTATTATCTGGATGAACAAAATCGATTGTTCCTTCATGCTGGATTTACCAATCTTAAAGGAATAGCTTTTGAATATTTCGAGCAACTGTTTTATTGGGACAGAACGTTGTGGGAGTTGGCCAAGGCAGTAGATGATTCTTTGAAAGAAGGCGACCCAAACTATCCGCAGCGTTTTACACACTACAAAGAAATTTTCATTGGTCATACCCCAATTTCCAAGGTAGAGGAGGTGTTGCCCTTGCAAAAGGCAAAAGTCTGGAACTTGGATACAGGTGCTGCCTTTAAAGGATGCCTGACGCTAATGGATGTAGATACTAAGGCCTACTGGCAAAGCGACCCAGTACATACGTTTTATCCCGGGGAAAGGGGTAGAAACTAAAAACACCGGGTTGACCCCGGTGCTTTTATCTTTTTAGAATTTTCCTGCTTTGTGTTCATCTTGCCATTTGATAAGCTCTTTCCATTGGCCTTCATATGCCATTTTTGCTTGCATGGGCCAGGAGGCAGGATCGTGGATTCGATAGCGGTCTCCACCAGAGTCCAATACTTCTTGGCATTTAGAAACAGAAGCTTCTGAAAGGGCTTTCCAGGTTTTGATGTCAAAATTGTGGAACAGCCCTTCAATCTTGGGACCGATGCCTTCCACAATTTTTAGGTCATCTTGTTTAATTTTCTTGCCAAAGGCAGCTTTGGCCACATCAGCATCAAAAGGAATGAGCACAGGGGCTGCATCAGCAACAATTGCATTTGCTTCGGGAGTCGTAGCCTTTGGAGCGCTGGCTGAAACTAATTTTTGGTTACAAGCTTCGAGGTCAGCTTTGAGTTTTGCATTCTGATTTTCCAGATTTTTCAGCGCGTCAGAATTGTCAATGGTTTTTTCAGTGTGACTGCCTTTTCCGATAAGGTAGCCGAGAATTCCGGAGATGATTCCCACCAAGGCCGGGATAATCCAACACCAGATATTTAGATTTTCAAAGTTCATTGTATTGTATTTATGATTAGTGTTTTATTTGAGTGTAACTACAGTACGGCGGTTTTTGGAACGGCCTTCTTCGGTATCGTTGGAAACCATGGGTTCATCTGGACCTTTTGAATCGGTTAGGATTTTGGATTCCATGATGCCATTTCGAATCAGATACGCTTTGGCAAAGTCTGCCCTTTCCTTACCCAGTTGAATGTTGGTGGCTCGTTGCCCGGTATTATCGGTATGGCCTACAATCAAACACTGTCCTTCGGAAGCCTTGTCCAAATATTTTGAAATGTCAGCAACTTTCTGTCGTTGTTCTGCGGTCAGGTTTATCGCTGCTTCACCGGTATTAAAGTAAAGAATAAGAGGGTCAGCTTTGATTTTGTCATAGAGCGTTTGCAAAGCTTCATCCTCGTCGGCGCTTTTTTCCGCTAGCGCGAAGGTAATTGGCCCTAAAAGGGTGGTGTCATCTGGAACCAAGGTTTCTTCCAACTTACCAAAGGTGTTGATTTGACCGGAAGATATCCCAGAAATAACCAAATGGTTTTTCACCGAATTGGCCCGGGCCAACCCTAAATTGGGAAATGCGGTCGGATTCGCTTCGTCAGCTCTGTATAATCCGGTTAGGTTGATGGACATATTTTCATTTTCACCCAAGAAGTTTTTCAATTGTTCCACGCCATCCCCAACGGTAGCTGCCAAAGGCATCAAAAATGAGGGAGAAGACAGATTGAAATTGAAATTGTCTTGTGAGGTAAAATCCAAGCCATCCGCACTTAGCGCAAAAGGAAAAGAAGAAGGTTTGGGTTCCGGAGGCAATGTTTCCTCTTTCAAGGTCGAACTGGAATCCTCTTGGACTGGTATGCCTTGGCATTCACTACACAGATTCAGGTACAACAAAGTACCTAAAACAATAGTAGCCAAGATACCCAAGAGATAGGTAGTGTTCTTAGACATTTGTTTATGTGATTAGTGTTATGACCTGTAAATTATTAAAAAAAACGCTAAACTTTTGGATTTAAGGGCAAGAAAGCGAGTGGTTTAGAAGAATATTTTAACAAGTACTAGAAGTAAAGAACCAGATAAAATTGACCAATCATACAGAATATGGCACCAGTTATGAGAAGGTCTTTCCATAATTACCCGTATTGCATGACCTTAGTAACATATTAGGTAAGAAACCCTATTTCTCCCGACAAAGTTCCGGCACTGGAATAGGGTTTAATTTAAGTTTGAGTTAGTTAAGTTGGTTTAAAGGCCGTCAGCATCATAGTTCAGCAGATACTGGCGGTTTTTTTATGACTTCAAATGTGGTTTTGACCAAATCTTCGGTTCGCGAAGAATTCCCTATAAACAGTTCGTATGGCATGGCTTCAATTTCCCATTGTTGCTTTTCAGGATTAAACCACGCTAACTCTGATATGGGTAGACGAAAGGAAAGCGTTTGGGTTTCGTTGGGCTGTAGTTCAATTTTTTGAAATCCTTTCAAAAGTTTATTGGGACGGTCCACTGAGCTATTCGGGAAACCTATATATAGCTGAACTACTTCTTTTCCATTAAAAGCCCCAGTATTGGTAACTTGAACGTTTACTTGAAGCGTCTCTATTGGAAGAAGTTCAGCTTGTTCCACATTTAAACTATCTACGGAAAAAGAGGTATAGCTCATTCCGAAACCAAAGGGGTAGGCAATATCCAATGCTTTTTTCTCAAATAAGGTATACCCATGATAGTAGTCGTAGGTAGCCGTTTCCGAAAAAGGTTCAAAAGATGGGTAATCCGATTGGTTTTGCGCGATGGTGAAAGGTAGTTTTCCGCTTGGGTTGGTTTTTCCATAAAGGATGTTAGCCAAGGCAGTTCCCCCTTCCATGCCAGCATACCATGAAAAAAGAATCGCAGGAACCTCATCTTGCCAAGCCGATAAATCTATAGCGCTGCCTCCGATGTAGACAACGGCGGTTTTAGGATTCAAGCCTCCCAAGCTTTTGATAAGCTTTTCATCATCAGGAAGAAGTCTTACATCTTCACGGTCGCCTCCAATTCGGGTTTCTCCTATGAATTCTCCTGCTTTAGCAGAAGCTTCCATGGTTTCACGTTTTAAAACGATGAATTCGCCTTCATCTTCATGAGTGAATCCAACTACGAGTATAACTTCATCTGCTTTTTCGGCCAAAGCTTTCGCGGAAGCCAAATCCTGACCATCGTGGAGCTCAACCTTGTTGCCTAACGCTTTATGATAGGCCACCAAACCTTCATAGGGTGTCGTTACATACACTGGTGTGGCATCACTACTGCCATGATCACCTGTGTTTTCCACATCAGCCAAGCGACCGATTACTGCAATTGTTTTCTCTTGTTTTGAATCAAAGGGAAGGGTATTGTTTTCATTCTTGAGCAAGACCATACCTTCTTCTGCAGCTTCTAGAGCCAAGGCAATGTGGTTTTCCTGTCCAATGACATCCAAGGGATAATTGGATTGGTCATTGGCCAGGGCATATTTTAAACGGGTGCGCAAGGTTTGCGCTACCAGACTATCGATTTGAGCTTCGGTAATGTGTCCTTCAGCGATGGCGTTTTCTATCACTTCAGGTTCATAAGCCTGTTCCACGGGCATTTCAACGTTTAGTCCTGCTTGAATACCCGCTACACCGTCATATACCCCGTAAAACCAATCAGTAGAAATAAAACCTTCAAAGCCCCAATCGTTTCTCAAAATATCAGTCAGTAAGCGTTTGTTTTCACCGCAGAATTCACCATTCAAGGAATTGTATGCGCTCATGATAGAAGCGGGTTTTCCCTCTTGAACGGTTTTTTTGAAGTGAGGTAGGTATACTTCATGAAGCGTTCGGTCGTCAACCGAAACATCTATGACCCATCGCGAGTTTTCAATGCTGTTCAATGCAAAATGTTTTGGGCAAGCCATGACGTTATGTTTTTCAATGCCTTTTACTGCGGCCACGCCAAATTCTCCTAAAAGCCAAGGGTCCTCTCCGTAGGTTTCTTGTGCTCTTCCCCAGCCCGGGTGACGTAAAAGGTTGATGCAAGGCGTAGCGGCATAATTCGCTCCGTTCGCCCGTATTTCTGATGCAATCACTTCATGAATGCGCCGTTCCAAATCCGTATTCCAACTGGCACCTCGAGCCATAGCTACGGGAAAAGTGGTAACCCCTTCGATGGATTTGTCGCGTACTCTAGCACCTCGAGGTCCATCTGACAGCACCCAAGCAGGAATGCCCAAACGTTCATTTTCACCTACATAAATGTGTGGAAAGCGCTTTTTGCCTAAAAAATTGGTTAACATTTTAATCAAACCGCCAACATAGGTCTCCCCTCGCATTTGGAGTATTTTTTCTTCCAAAGACATTTGTGAAACATAGGCTTTGGCTAGAGAATCCAGAGTTTTTTCTGTGGGTTCTGCGCTCACGTTTTCAATGGAAGTCTGCAAGGGTTTCATCTGATACCCCACACCAGTGAAGTAAACTGCTGCAACGACCACGATAAGCAATAGCACAATGATTCCAAGGACTTTAAGCAGTTTGAGAAGTACTTTTTTCATGAAGGATGACTTTTGAGAATAACACAAATATATTTAATGTGTCTTTTTGCCACAAATAAAATTTTCTTACCTTTATTTCATGGATATGCTCGACATTGTTGAAAAGGGAGAACAGCTTTTTTTGCCCAACATTTCGGTTGATATTGCGATTTTGGGTTTTCAAGAAGGCAAGCTTAAAATCTTGCTTTTGGAATTTGAGGGTAAATGGACCTTGCCTGGGGGCTATGTATTCAAAGAGGAATCCACAAACGATGCAGCCGTGCGTGTCTTGGAAGAACGAACCGGGGTGAAGCAGTCTTTTTTAAAGTTGTTTTCTGTTTTGGGCGACGCGAATCGAAATTTTAAGGAAGAGTTCCGCGAGGTGGCCAAAAAGTTAAATATGCCTTGGAGCGAAGATTTATGGATTAACGGCCGGTTTGTTTCCATGGTGTACTATGCGTTGGTGGACATTGACAAAACCCAACCTACGGGTGGCGAGTGGCAACAATCTTTTGGGTGGCATGACATTAAAGAATTGCCTGAAATGTGGTTGGACCACGAAGCAATGGCCCAGGCCGCGATGGGACAATTACAGCGTGATATCACATTAGAACATATTTCCTTCAACTTACTGCCAGAAGAATTTACGATGCCTGAGCTGCATCGACTTCATGAGACCATTCTGAATAAAAAATTGGAGCGTAGTCGCTTCCAAAAGAAAATGCTATCCCTGGGGATTTTTGAACGCTTGCCGGAACCGAAACAGGATGCTCCGAGAAGAAAACCATTTTTATATCGTATCAAAACAGAACTCCAAAACTCGTAATCATGAAAAGACGCACTGCCATTAAAAATAGTTTGTTGGGCACAGGAGCCCTATTGGCCGCAAGTCCTTTTGAAAAAATCTTTGCGCAATCCTCAAACACATTCGAATCCAAAATCAATATTGGGGTCCAGCTTTTCACGATTCCTAAGATGGCAGAGGCAGATTTGAAAGGGACGTTGCAAACCCTTTCTGAACTGGGATACACGGAAATTGAATTTTTTGGCCCTTATGGGTTTAGCTCGGAAAAAGCACTAGCGGATTGGGAAAACATCAAACCCATGCTAGGTCTTGAAAAGAACGCTTTTTATGGGTATTCCGTAAAAGAAACTGCTGAGCTATTAAAGACTTATAAGCTTTCCACACCATCATTGCATACGGATTTGGATACGCTTAGAAACAACTTGGATAGAATGCTGGATGAGGTTGCCCCTTTGGAAGCTAAATTTTTGGTCTTGCCTGCCATACAAGAGCAACGCAACAGTTTGGAAGACTATAAGAAGTATGCGGAAGAGTTCAATGCTATGGGTGAAAAAATGTCCAAATACGGAATGAAATTCGTGTATCATAACCATGGATACGAACACAAAACCTTTGAAGGGGAAACCCCTATGGATTTCCTGTTGCAAAATACGGATGAAGCCTTCGTACAGTTTGAGTTGGATGTCTTTTGGATGCAAGCTGCTGGCGCCAATCCTATCGACTATCTCAAAGCCTACCCTAATCGGTTCAAGTTATTGCACCTAAAAGACGCCAAAGAACCTTTCCGATTCGCAGGAGATGGAACTACCCCTGAGGAATGGATACAAGGTTTCCCTTTTATGAGCGACCCTGGCGATGGGGTATACGACATCAAGGGCATTGTGGAACAGGGCATCAAATCGGGCGTAGAACACTTCTTTTTGGAACGCGATTTGACCCCGGAACCTGAAAAAACCCTAAAAAACTCTTACCAGTACCTCGCTAGTTTATAGCGGAGTCTATAAATCGAATTTGATACCTTGAGCTAGCGGCAGTTCGGTCGTGTAGTTGATGGTGTTGGTTTGTCGACGCATGTACACTTTCCAAGCGTCTGAACCACTTTCGCGGCCTCCGCCAGTTTCTTTTTCGCCACCGAACGCACCACCAATTTCAGCGCCTGAGGTACCGATATTGACATTCGCGATTCCGCAATCACTTCCCGCAGCAGATAAGAAAGCCTCTGCTTCGCGAAGGTTGTTGGTCATGATGGCTGAAGACAATCCTTGTTTCACCCCATTTTGAAGTGCTATGGCGTCATTTACGTCCCCAGAATATTTCAAGAGATACAGGATAGGAGCGAAAGTTTCTTCCTGAACAATCTGAAAATGGTTTTCAGCCTCGGCAATTGCCGGTTTAACGTAGCAACCGCTTTCAAAACCTTCTCCAGAAAGTACACCGCCTTCGACGATTACATTTCCGCCTGTTGCCTTAACTGTCTCAAGTGCTTTGCTGTATTGGGCAACCGCTTGGGTATCGATTAGAGGGCCAACATGCATGTTTTCATCTAAAGGATTTCCAATCTTAAGTTGTTGGTAGGCATCCACCAAAGCGGATTTTACTTGATCGTAAATGGAATCGTGTATAATGAGTCTTCGCGTGGAAGTACAACGTTGTCCTGCCGTACCCACAGCACCAAAAACAGCGCCTATAACCGTCATTTTGATGTCTGCATCAGGGGTTACGATAATGGCGTTGTTCCCACCAAGTTCTAAAAGGGATTTGCCCAAGCGAGCACCTACTGTTGCGGCAACGGCTTTTCCCATGCGAGAGGAACCTGTGGCAGAAACCAAAGGGATTCGGGTATCCTTGGAAAGCATTTCGCCAACCGTATAGTCTCCATTAATCAAGCAGGAAATGCCTTCGGGTAAGTCATTTTCTTGAAGAACTTGCGCAATGATATTTTGACACGCTACACCACAAAGCGGTGTTTTCTCAGAGGGTTTCCAAACACATACGTCTCCACAAACCCAAGCCAAAGCTGTATTCCATGCCCAAACCGCAACCGGGAAATTGAAAGCCGAAATAATTCCGACCACCCCTAGCGGATGATATTGCTCGTACATGCGGTGGCCCGGTCTTTCAGAATGCATGGTCAATCCGTGCAATTGTCTGGACAGTCCAACGGCAAAATCACAGATATCAATCATTTCCTGGACCTCGCCCAATCCTTCTTGATAGGATTTTCCCATTTCGTAGGAGACCAATTTTCCCAATGGCTCCTTGAGTTCTCGCAATTTTTCACCAAACTGTCTTACGATTTCCCCACGTTTTGGGGCTGGAAGCGTTCTCCAATGCGCGAAGGCCGTCTGTGCGGTTTGCATTACTTTTTCATAGTCCTCCGCAGTGGTAGTGGATACTTTGCCGATGACTTGGCCATCTACGGGAGAAAACGAAGTAATGGTTTCTCCAGAACCAAAGTTTTGAGACCCTGTTGAGGTGCCTGCATTTAGCTCTTTCAAACCTAGAGCATCAAAAACTTGCTCTAATCCAAAACTATGGGCAACAGACGATATTTCTAACATTTGAACGTTGTTTTGTTACATTTTCCACAAAACTACGAAGAAAGTGGTTTTGCGTAGGCTTGTGACCTATAAATAATATGCCAGTACTAGAAAGGTCAAAGCCAGTACGGCTGGAACCCCTTGTACAAAGAAGATTTTTTTGGAAACCCTTATCGCGCCATACAAAGCTGCGACGATAACACAGGCCAAAAAGAAGAGTGCCACATTGAACTGCCATTCGGGATTGGAAATGAAAATAGACCAAACCAAACCGGCCGCTAAAAAACCATTATAAAGTCCTTGATTGGCTGCCATGGCCTTGGTGGGCTCGAACAAATCCTTCGGAAAGTTTCGAAACACTTTTTTACCCTTCGTGGTCCAAGCAAACATTTCCAGCCACAAAAAATAAAAGTGTAATAGGGCTACTAGCGCAGTAAGTAATTTGGCAACGATTAGCATACTTCTAATTTTCGGTTACAAAACGTTTATCCGCGGGCATTACCGTACCGCAGTTGGAACAGGTACGAAGACTTTTTGAGCCATAAAAATTCTTGAAATGGCCTAGAAAATCTTTCTCTATATCTTCTAAAGTAAAATAGACTTCGTGCAATTTGTGATTGCAATTGTCGCAAAACCAGAGCAGGCCATCTTTACCTTTCAAATCCTTTCGTTTCCGTTCAACAACCAGACCAATGGAACCTTCATGGCGTACTGGCGAATGCGGAACTTTGGCAGGATGCAAATACATGTCCCCGGGCCCCAGTTTCATGGTTTTCTTTTGCCCGTCTTCTTGAATGTGAACCTCGATTTGCCCTTCGAGTTGGTAAAAAAGTTCTTCCGTCTCGTTGTAGTGGTAATCCTTTCGGGCATTGGGCCCGGCTACAATCATAACAATGTAGTCCCCCGCCTCTTTGTAAAGGTTTTTATTGCCTACGGGAGGTTTTAGGGTTGAACGATTGTCTTCAACCCATTGCATTAAATTGAAGGGTTCGCGTGTTGCCATCCTTTAAATTTTCTGTAAGATATGAAAAGATGACGGGACGCTTTTACCTCAAAACGGTCCTTATTTAAGGGTCAAAAAGATTTGCGTAAAATAAGGTTTGCCTGAAGCGTCCAAATTGATTTTCAAAGCCGTGTGTGAGTAAGACCCCTCTAGGGTTCCTTTATGGTCATCACTATCCAACCAACCTTCTAGTGCTTTTTCGGCGGTACCATAAAATCGAGCAACATTTTCAGCTACTTCGGATGCGCTCGTTTCATTGGAAATGCTGGCCGCACGACTATTGAAGTTATCGTGACTCAATTTGTTTTGTGAAATCATGTAGGCGTTGTGGTCCTCGGCATATTTTTCTATTGAAGGCATGGACAACAAATTCGATTTCCCCATTTGGGAACGATGCGCATTGATTAAGTTCAACAACTCAATCTCCATTTCTACAACATCTACCGGATTGATTTGACCGTCAGTATCGGTCACTACGGGTAGCTCACCATTTGATTCACTTTGTGAACAGGTCACAAAAAGTGAACCTATCGCCAAGAAGGCGAGGATTCTCAATGTTCTCATTTTCATTTACGATTTTAGAAACCGTTAGTATTCTCTTGTGCTCTGTTTGCTAAACTATTAGAGCAAAAAAGGGAGCCCCAATAAAATCCATTAAGCACCTAATTCAACCGATAAGTGACAAGTTTAAACGCTTTTCTTACAGATGTGCTGAATGACGGAATACCGTTAGTCGGAAAAATGATTCCTTTTATGGAAGGTTAGATGATTTCTTGATATTCGGAACTTTCGTGCGCTTCTTTTTTCTCTAGAACAAAATCGAAAACAAAAGCCCCAATGTCTCGAACAGGAGCATAGAGTAGTGAGCTTTCTCGGGTTTCTTCGCCAACAAGATTGAATTGTTCATCCAAACGGTCGAAAAAGACAAGCAAAGCGCCTAGTATGACCGCTACGCGCAAAGCACCAAAAACGCCTCCTGCTATAGTATTCAACCATCCCAACATGGCGAAATTGGCGATTTTGGTCAAAAACCGACCCGCAAAGTGGACCAAAACAACGATGAAGAAAAAGGTGATTAGAAAGGAGGCTATTTTGGCTTGGTTTCCGGACCAATTCCAGGATTCATTCAAATAATCAGAAGTGAGATACGAAAACCGGATAGCACCATAAAGTCCAGCGATAAGGGCAACGAGAGAGGCAATTTCGACAAACAAACCATTGCGCAGGCCTTTGTAAAGTCCCCAAATCAATAAAACCCCAAGAACAATATCCAAAAAGCTCATAGACCTGTTTTAACAAATATAGCCTATTGGTTCGTACTTTTGTTTTTGCTTTGCAAGCGATATGGGAAGAGACGATGTATTGAAATCCCGCTGGGAACTTTTGGTCCGAAAATTATCGGACCGGTTCTCTGATGGAGAGGATTTGGACCTAGACGGAATGTTATATTTAGTGGGGGTGCAGGAGCTTGGAGATTATCAACGCTCTTTTAAGAAGGACGAGAAAATCAACTTGATGCACATTGCCATTTGCCGCTTATTGGAGCCCTATGGGTATTATGATTTTGATTTTTTTGACGATGACGGATGGCCACATTATAAGGTTGTGCAACAACTTCCTCCCCTAAAAGCCGGGGAGCAATCCGTACTGATGAAAGAAGCACTGGTGCAATATTTTTTGGATAACAAGGTAATAGAATAGTACCGTCCGTTTGATACGGCGAAAGAATGCTACCTTGCATACCTTCTAGAAAGGTCTTTGTGGCAGAAATGATGATTCCTTAACGTTTGATTTGAGAAACACCATTCTCTTTGCAAGGTTTTACAGTAAAACAATACGCTATGAAAGAAAATATTCGTTTTTCCAATTTGGATAGAGCTTCCAAAATAGTGGAAATCAAAAAAACCCACTTTGATTTGGTTGTGATTGGTGGCGGGATAACTGGAGCTGGAATCGCCTTGGATGCGGCCTCTAGAGGAATGAAAGTAGCCTTGCTTGAAAAGGGGGATTTTGCTTCGGGCACGAGTAGCAAATCCACCAAATTAATTCATGGCGGACTTCGCTATTTAAAGCAATTTGATTTTTGGTTGGTGAAGGAAGTGGGTTCAGAGCGTGCTATCGTGCACAAGTTGGCTCCGCATCTAGTGCTACCTGAAAAAATGTTGCTGCCTTTAATTGATGGTGGTTCTTACGGCAAATGGCTTACGTCCATAGGATTGAAAGTCTATGATATTCTGGCCCAAGTTTCTGGAGACGACAAGCGGCAAATGCTTGAGAAAAAAGAGGCATTGAAACTGGAGCCACTTCTTCCTAAAAAGATTTTGAACGGTGCGGGCTACTATGCCGAGTACCGAACGGACGATTCCCGCCTAACGATTGAAAACCTCAAGACTAGTTTACAATTCGGAGCGCAAGCCCTGAACTATGCTAAAGTGACAGACTTTTTATATAAAGACGACCAAGTTAGTGGTGTTGAGGTATCGGATGAGGTCACTGGAAAAACCTTTTCCATTTCGGCCAAGCAAGTGGTAAGTGCCGCGGGTCCTTGGGTGGATGAGTTACGTAGTGTGAACAATTCCAAAAAAGGAAAGCGTTTGCACCTGACTAAGGGGGTACACTTGGTTTTCCCGAAAAAGAAACTACCGGTAAAGCAATCTGTATACTTTGATATTCCCGATGGGCGAATGATGTTCGCTATCCCTCGCGGAAAGGTGACCTACGTGGGTACTACCGATACCAACTTTAATTTGGACAAAGACGATATTAAAATCGATGTGGCCGACGCCATTTATTTGATTTCCGCGGTAAATAATATGTTCCCGGACATCAATCTGGAGTTGGAAGATGTCATTTCTTCATGGGCTGGGCTTCGCCCGTTGATTCATGAGGAAGGGAAATCTGCTTCGGAATTATCTCGAAAAGACGAAATCTTCACCTCGAATTCCGGTTTGATTAGTATCGCTGGCGGAAAGCTGACCGGATATCGCAAGATGGCGGAACGCATCGTGAATCGCGTGACCAAAAAGATGGAAGAAGAACAGCAGTTGGTTTTTGAACCCTGCACTACGGATAAAATTCCACTTTGCGGAAATGAATTCAAGAAATTCAAGCACGTGAAGAAATATATCGCCGACGTTTATTCGCGTTTGAAAGAAGAGGACTTTTCGGAGTATGATGCTTGGTATTTGGTCACCACCTACGGTAAGCAAACCGAAAGTATTTTGGAAACTTTTGCAGGAATAAAAGGCGAATCAGCAGTCGAAAGATTGATTCGTGCCGAAGTGCAGTTTTCCATTGCCAATGAGATGGTGTTAAATCCCATGGACTTCTTTATCCGAAGAACAGGAAGATTGTATTTCGATATCGACAGCATTCGCGAACATCAAAATGCCGTCCTTTCTGAATTTCAAGAAGCATTTGGGTATGCCGCGGAACAGCTTTCTGAATTCAAAACAGCATTGGAAGAAGCGTTGGAATCACACTCCAATTTTTCACTGGAGCGGGTTTAGTCTAATCGTTCAGTAAGTTTTGCGAAAATCTTTTTAGGGTTCTTTCCTTTGTATAAAATGGAATGGACAGCATCGATTATGGGTGTTTTTGACTTCTTTTCCAGTCGTTCCATCAAATCATGTGCACTTTTTGCCGCATAATATCCTTCTGCGACCATATTCATCTCCATCATGGCGCTTTTTACGGTGTATCCCTTGCCTATCATGTTACCAAACATTCGGTTTCGGCTAAAAATAGAGTAACCCGTTACCAACAAATCGCCCAAGTAAGCAGAGTTGTTGATGTTGCGCTTCATTTTATGGACACATCCAATAAAACGTTTCATTTCGCGGATGGCATTGCTCATCAAAACACTTTGAAAATTATCGCCGTATCCCAAACCATGAGCAATTCCTGCAGCAATGGCATAAATGTTCTTGAGCATAGCAGCATATTCGGTTCCGATGATATCATCCGATATTTTGGTGCGGATGTAATGACTTTTTAACTGATTGGCTACCATTTCTGCCTTTGTGGTATCCGCGCAAGCGATGGTTAAATAGGAAAGCCGTTCCAGAGCAACCTCTTCTGCATGACAGGGACCGGTAATTACGCCAATACTCTCAAAAGGGACTTCGTATTGCTCGTGAAAATGTTCCCCTACAATCAGGCCTGTTTCGGGGACAATTCCCTTAATGGCGGAGAAAACCACTTTTGAAGCGAGGGGAGTAGATGCTTTTTGAAGCTCGTTTTCCAAAAAAGCCGATGGAATTGCAAAAATCAAGATATCATAACGGCTAATAATCGCATCAAGGTTTGCGCTTAAATCCAATTTGGAAACATCGAACTGGGCTGAACTGATGTAGTGTGGATTGTTGCCTTCATTTTGCAAATGGCGAATGATGGAATCGTTCCGGATGTACCAGCCGACCGTATCCAGATTTTCCGAAAGCATTTTGACCAAGGCGGTGCCCCAACTTCCTCCCCCGATTACGGCCACTTTTGGTTGATTGTTCATGTAGATGAATTTCATATCAAAGCTAAAGATTCCAAAGAATAACTTATTAACAACTGATTATCAAAACATTATGATTTTTGGCATAGTGCTTGGTTTGCATATAACAAATACCACTACTATGAAACGAACAATACATTTTCTCAGCCTGTTTTTTATCGGACTGCTTGTCAGTTCTTGTTATACCGAAGTCTTTATTGAAGATGATTTCATTGAAGAATCCCCTGTGAATACCGCTTTGGCATTGGAATCTTTCGATTTGTGGTATGTGGATATCAACGCGAGTAAGGTGCGTGCATCTGTACCCTTTTTACAGAATGCATTTACAGTATCTTTTAACCGTGGGGTTTTGTTTGCCAACAACAATTTGGTGGGCATTGGAAGAACTGGAAACGGTATTGGAATCGATGTAGGCTCTTACGGAACACTTGCAGGTGCTGTGGAAATCAATCATGATTTGGATGGACGATGGATTTTGGAAGTATATGCGCTCAATAGCGATACCATTGAGCTGTACGATGCCAATTCTGATTCGAGCTATGTGTTGCGCGGTCATTATACTAATACCATTGATTATACCGGAATCTTTTACGATAACATCCACTTGTTTTTGCAAGAATACCGGGCATGGGAAAAAAGTTTTACTAGTGAAGTAGGAGCTCTGAATGATTTTGATGATGAAAACTACCTGCGCTTTGTATCCGGTAACGGTCGTGGAACCTTTGAATCGTCGATTGATGTTGTGGGATTGGCTCCAGGACAGATTCAATGGGATTTTGTTGGAAACTATGAAGTATTCGATGTGGCCAACGATGAAACGCTCAAAACTTTAACACTCGATTACGACTTTTTGGGCAATGATTATTTTGAACTCTACGTTATCAACGATAGTACCATAGAACTATACCATGTCCCTAGTGGAACTACCTATGAGTTCAGAGGGCGAGGATATCAACAGTTTCTGAAAGGCGATGGAAAGCAGGGCAAACCTCGAATTAAGTCTGCCAATGCGACCATGCAAGTAAAGGCACAAAAGAAAATGTAAGGACTTGATAAAAGTCTAGACGAAATAAATAGTTTTTTGGTTGGTTATTTAGTTAGGAATCGCCCCAGGACCATTGTCCGGGGCGGTTCTTTTTTTAAGCTACTCGAACTTTGAAGTCGGATGGATTCTGTCCTGTAATCTTCTTAAAACTGCGATTGAAATACGATAGGCTTTCAAAACCACATTCGTAGCACGCCTCACCTACATTCTTTCCTTTTAGCAACAATCGCTTCGCTTGGCTAATACGATATTGATTCAAAAACTCCACGAAAGTACTTCCCGTCGCTTTTTTGAAATACCGGCAAAAGGCAGGCTTGGTTAGGTTACATAAGGCAGCTACCTCTTCCAAAGCGATTTTATGCTGGTAATGCTCATCGATGTAGCCGTAGATTTTTCGAAGACGGTCTTGGGCTTTCGTGCTGTATCTATTTACGAATGGTTTGGTGTGCAAAAGTTGAAATTCACTGGATTGGGCCAATTCTTTTAGTATTCGCAGCGTAGTCATAAAGAATTCAAATGGTTCCAATGCATATAGGGTCTTCATCATAACTCCCACTTTTTGCTTAGTGTCTCCATGAAAGGCAATCCCATAGCGGGAGAGCTCTAACAATCTATCAACTTGTTTCAGCTCTGGAAGACTGCCTACCACCTTTTCCCTAAAGTCAGACTTGAAATGCAATACTTCTTTTCGATAGGAAGTCGTTACGCCATGGTCAAAATTCAGATGTGGAATGTTGGGGCCGATAAGTACCAAATCGCTGTCATGGTAATCGGAGATATGGTCGCCAACATGTCGTTTGGCACTTGCCCCTTCAATGTAAACCAACTCCAGTTCAGGATGGAAATGCCAATAGAACAGATGATTTAGCTTAGGGTCGTGCAAGAGCCGAAACGGACTTTTGGCGTTGGGCGATATGGTTTCGAGCTGTACTTTCATCGGTATGTTCAGACTGAAATTACACGAAATTGACATTAAAAATTCAATTTAAAGTATAAAATATCAATATTGTTCAAATTTCAATCAATATCACGGTAGAAACCAATAGGCCAACGTGCTAGTTTTGAATTCAAGAATCAAATCCTGAAGTATGAAGTATGTAGCAAAAATGGAAATGGCCAATAAGGGACATGAAGCAATTCCCGGAAACCCCTCAACAGCTACCAGCAGCAAATTGCACTTAAACGACCGTTCAAATGGAATGCCCTTAAGGGTTCTATCAGAAGCCGATTGGAAATTCTGGCTCTACAACGGATACATCGTGGTGAAGAATGCGGTTCCGAAAGCGCAAGCGCAAGCTACGGCCGATTTCTTATGGGAATTTGACGAAAAAGATCCAAAAGACTCCAATACCTGGTATGCTCCACCTAGAGCCGAAATGCAAATGAAAGAACTTACAGGAACAGGAATGGTTGAGGTATACAATCACCAACAGTTATGGAACAACCGGCAAACCCAAAAAGTGTATGACGCGTTTGTAGATGTTTGGGGTACCGAAAAACTGTGGGTGACCATTGACCGAGCGAACCTGAACTTTCCGCAACGACCAGGGGAGCAAAAGAAAGGTTTCATCCATTGGGATTACGACCCTGAAACCAAGCCCCAGAATGTACAAGGGGTTCTAGCACTAGCTGACCAGACAGACGAAAACATGGGAGGCTTTCAATGCATACCTTGGCTTTATCGCAACTACGATACTTGGAAATTAAGCCAGCCCAAAGACCGAAATCGCTTCCAACCCGATTTAGAAGGTTTGGAAGACAAAATCGTAAAAGTGAAGATGGAAGCCGGAGATTTACTCATTTTCAACAGTACAGAACCTCACGGCATACGACCTAACAAGTCAAAAGACAAAGTCCGTATCGCCCAATACATTTCCATGATGCCTGCTGAGGAAGAGAATACCGCTTTAAAAGAATGGCGTATCAATTCATGGAAAAACCGAGTGGCTCCGGAGGGATATGCCTTTCCCGGAGACCCAAGAAATTGGGAACGGGACAAATACGAGACTGCTAAGCTTACCCCCCTTGGAGAGCGATTATTGGGGCTAACTTCATGGTAAGGCTGTCAAATCCGTAAAAATGAAATGGTTTCCATGCTACTTTTGGGAATAATCCTATTTTTGCCCGCTTCAAAACGTGGGCAATGAAAAAGTACCTGAACCTTTTTGATTTTTCGCAGAAAGTCAATTACCGCACCGAAGTTTTATCGGGTTTAACGGTGGCGCTGGCGTTAGTTCCAGAGGCAATTGCTTTTGCCTTTATTGCCGGGCTATCTCCACTCACTGGCTTGTATGCCGCTTTTGTAATGGGCTTGGTCACCTCTATTTTGGGAGGTCGTCCTGGGATGATTTCTGGTGCAACAGGGGCTGTTGCTGTAGTGATTGTTAGTTTGGCTAAAGATTATGGTGTGGAATATGTTTTTGCCGCCGTGATTCTTGCGGGAATTCTGCAAGCCGCAGCAGGATTCTTACGATTGGGAAAATTGATGCGTTTGGTACCCCATCCCGTAATTTTCGGTTTCGTGAACGGTTTGGCCATCATCATTTTCTTGTCGCAGGTTGACCAATTCAAAACGGCTGATGGAGCATGGTTGCAAGGCACTTTGTTATACACTTTTGTCGGACTTGTTCTTTTGACCATGCTGGTTATTTGGGGACTTCCGAAACTTACCAAGGTAGTTCCGGCCTCTCTAGTCGCCATTTTGTTGGTTTTCGGATTGGTATTTTTCCTTGATATCGACACCAGAAGTATTGGCGATATTGCCTCGATTCAAGGAAGCTTTCCTCCTTTTCATATTCCCGAAATCCCATTGACTTTGGAAACCCTTCAAATCATTTTTCCATATGCAGCTATTGTTGCTGGGGTAGGTTTGATTGAGAGTTTGTTGACGTTAAACATTGTGGATGAAATTACCGAAACACGAGGTAGAGGGAACAAAGAAGCTGTAGCTCAAGGCACGGCGAACATCCTTTCGGGACTTTTTTCTGGGATGGGTGGCTGCGCTATGATTGGACAGAGTCTTATCAACACCTCCAATGGTGCAAGAGCACGTTTGTCGGGTATCGTGGCATCAGTCATGTTGCTTATGTTCGTCATGTTTGGTTCCAGCCTTATTGAGAAGGTTCCCATGGCGGCGTTGACCGGTCTGATGATTATGGTGGCTTTGGGAACGTTTGAATGGGCCAGTTTGCGCGTATTCAAAAGAATGCCCAAGTCAGACGTTTTGGTCATGGTGTTGGTGACCTTGGTGACCATTTTCCTTCACAATTTGGCACTAGCCGTTTTAGTTGGTGTGATTATTTCTGCTTTGGTTTTTGCCTGGGACAATGCCATTCGTATCCGTGCGCGAAAGCATGTTGACGATGATGGGGTGAAATACTATGAGATTTATGGCCCCCTGTTTTTTGGAAGTACCACCTTATTTGCTGAAAAGTTTGATGTTCAAAATGACCCTGAGGAAGTGGTTATTGATTTTGCTGAAAGCAGGTTGGTAGATATGTCCGCCATTGAAGCTGTCAACAAAATCACGGAGCGCTATAAAAAAGTAGGGAAGAACCTCCACCTAAAACATTTAAGCCGCGACTGCAGAAGACTATTGGCCAATGCAGATGATATTATCGAGGTGAATGTAATGGAAGACCCTACCTATAAGGTGGCTGTGGATAAGATTTGGCCTTATAAGTAATCCACTAAAAAGACATTTAATCTCTAACCTTACCTAAAAAGACACTGACCTTAGGGTTGATGGGATTCCCACTGGCCCTGCGCAGCATGGTAATTTGCCCAGCGTGGTAAATGCAATCTGAAAGCATGCCATTAATGAGGTTCCAATAGGGGAAAGCCGTGCTATTGTCTCCGTTTTGAAAAACAACTTGAAACGCTTCGAATTCTTCAGCAGTTTTCCCTTGCATGGCTTGACTGGCCTGTTTTAGGTTTCGAAGGGTTTTCTCCCGAAGGATTTCATAGGGAATAGTTGAAAAGTCCGCTGGTCGGACATTGGGTGTTGCCGTAGGGGCGTTCAATATCATCTCTGACATCCCATAAATATGCTGGAGTATTTCCAAAACGGTTCTACCATCTTCGGAAGGCTTGTAGGCCAAATCTTTTTCGGTAAGACCTTCTGAGGCCCAATAGTACCGAAAACCCAATCCATCAATCATACGAGACACCACATTTCCAGAAGTATAATCTTCAGGATAATCAGGGATGGTATGGTATGGTAAATCTTGAGCGTTCAAAGGAACAATTGAAAGTGTGGACAAAAAGAAAACCCAAATTCCAATACGGTTTTTGGGTTTTGATACTATCGTCATATGGTTTTGTGCTAAAGCGTTCTTAGGTATTCCGCAACATCACGTGCTTCCTCTTCCGTAAGGTTTTGGTTCAGCATGATGGCATTATTGTATTCTTTCAACAGCGCTTTAGCGATAGGGTCTTCTCGGAGCATCCCATCAGGATTCAATATCATGTTCATGACCCACTCAGGGCTTCTTCTTTCGTAGATGCCTTTCATAGCAGGGCCAATCATGCGTTGGTCGGTCATATGGCAAGCCACACAAATGGCATTGAATTTCGCTTCACCCCTTGCAGCCATTTCAGCATCGATTTCTTCAGGGAATTCCATGGATGTTATGGGACCAATACCCTTGTTGTCCATATCTACGGGCACGCCTTCGCTTTCCTCTTTTTTGGCCTCTTCACTTTTGGTACGGCTTACTTCAAAACCTTCTTTCTTTTCTTCTTTTTTTCCACCACAGCTAGCCAAAACAAGTGCAGCAATCATTAAAAAAGCTATTCTTTTCATGCCTGATAATTTGAGTATTGGTTAATTCCGGCCCTAAGATACGTAAATCGACCAAAGAATTTAGGACTGTAGTTCTTTGAAGAATTCAAGCGCCCTTCTTTCGGTATAGGTAAGGTTGTTCGGTCCCCAAAAGCCTACATGCCCGCCGTATTTTGGAGTTTCAAGAAAAAAAGACGTTGAATTTTCCGCTTCGGTAAAGGGAAAACAATCCACGCCCAAAAAGGAATCGTTTTGCGCATTGATTAATAAAGAGGGAATCTGGATTTGAGGCAAAAACTGTTTGGCACTACACTTTTGATAATAATCGTTCGCATCCTTGAAATCGTGGGCTTTGCTCGTGTAAAAATCATCAAAGTCTTTAAGGGTGATGACGTTTGCGATATCTTCTTTAGCAACCAATTCCGGAAACATCTCCTGTTTTTGATGCAGTTTGGCCAACAGGTGTTTTTTGAAACGTTTGGCGTACAATACATTTTTAGAGGACATGAGCATTCTACAGGAATCAGTTAAATCACAAGGAACGGAAACCGCGACGGCTCCTTTTACTTGTTTTGGAATCGAATTTCCTTCGCCAACATATTTCAAGGTCAGATTTCCGCCTAAACTGAACCCTTTGATGAAAATGGTGTCATATCGGTCTCGTGAAACCACATGTTCCAGTATTTCGACCAAATCTTCGGTAGCGCCTGAATGGTAGGACCGAAAAGTGCGATTAGGACTCCCGCTACAACCTCGAAAGTTTACGGCGCAAGTATCCCAACCTTCGGAAGTAAATACTTTGGCGCTCCCCAACATATAATGGCGTTGGGCTGAACCTTCAAGACCATGTAGCACGATTACGAGGGTTTTGGAACTTGGCGTTGAATACGTCCAATCCAAATCCAAGAAATCCCCATCCTTGAGAGTGATGCGCTCCCGTTCTTGGATTACTTCGGGGACTTTGCGCAGTAATCCAGCGTAAATAGTAGAAAGGTGCCCGGATTTTTGCCAAAACGGGGGATTGTAGTTGGAATTAACCAGTGGCATCAGTACAAAATGTTGTGTTTGGGTTTTGTTTTTTCGGGCAGGTCCTTCTCATCCAACATATCCCGAAGGTCGATTTCAATGGTGGTACACAATGCTGTCATGGGAACATCATTGATGCGACCTTCAAAAGGATCTTCACTGTTGCTCCCTACTTTTTCCATGGTAACAAAAACCCATGAAATCAAAATGGAAAAGAAAACAATCAAGACAAGTAACCATATATCGGCAACACCATGAATCTGCGATAATTGTTCTCCAAAGACGCTAAGCAGTCCGAAAGGTAACAGCAGCACAAATATCCAAGTAAAAAGCGTGCTGAAATAAGCGTATTGTCTAGGAAAAGGAGTGTTTTTAATCCGTTCGCATTTGCCTTGCAGATTGTACAATTCTTCAAGGTTGGCATGAAGTACCTGTTTGTCGAACTCTGTGATTTTTTCTTCGCCCAACAAAGTTTTAAGTTGTAACCCCTGATTTTTCACAAGATGTGTTGCCACGTTTTTACGCGTTTCCAAATCTATTATTTCCGTTTCGGAGAGCAATTGTTGCATATCATGGCAGCCAGGACTTCGTTCACCATGCCGGTCAAAAAGCCGTTCTACTGCTCGGTTTTCCTTTAAGGAAAAACTGGTTGGTTGACGCAGTTGAATACGCAAAGCATTGATCCATGCGATATGTCGATATACCAATGTTCGCTGTGCATCGGGGTCATTTTTCACAAAACAAAGCACATTGTTTGTCCAAGTTCGGGAATAGTTTACAATACCACCCCAAATTTTACGGGCTTCCCAGAATCGGTCATAGCTTTGACTGTTTTTAAAACCAATGTAAAAAGCTACAGCAATACCGATTACTGAAATGGGCTGAAAAGGGATGTCGAGATTGGTCCATCCCAAAAAGCTATAGGCGGCAAAAATGGCTGTGCCATAAAGCAGAAAAAACAAAAGGTTCTTCCACGAATAACGCAAGGTAATGCTCCATGCAATATCTCTTTTGATATACATATTGTAAAGGGTTTCTTAAAAATACTTAAAACTTCCAATCTTCAAGCTACCCTAAAGTTTCGAAACGTTCTTTGTTGTATTTTTAAATGAAGTCCGTTAGTACAGCTTCATAAGCTCCGAAAATATTTGATAGCCCATTAGGGTACGAAAAACCAGAGTATGAAAGACCCAAGATTCCCTGAACTTACGCAGCGTCAAATCAACACTTTAAAACCTTTTGGCAAAACGGAATGCCATGAAGATGGTGTCCGGGTTTTCACATTGGGGGATTTGCAATATGATTTTTTCGTGGTATTGGATGGTGCGGTGGTCATTGAAGATCCATACAACCAATCTGAAATTGTAACGCACCATAAAAATGAGTTTACTGGAGATAGCGGAATGCTTTCGAACCGAGCAGCGCAGTTTCATGCAGTGACAGTTGGAAATACCCAAGTGTTGCGAATTGTTCCTTCTGCTTTGAAGCAGGCGATAGCGAGACATAGCGATATTAGTGATGTATTGCTGAATGCTTTCCTCTTGAGGCAAGAGAGCGTTTTGCGAGATTATACCGGTGGCCTCAAATTGGTGGGTTCCGGGGTTTCCAAAGAAACCTATGCCATTCGGGATTTTATGGAGAAAAACCACATTTGGTACAGTTTCTTGGATATTGACACTTCGGATAATGCTGTAGAACTGCTGGAAAACTTCAATTTGACGCTAGAAGACCTTCCCATATTGATCAATAGCGAAGCCTCGGTTTGTCAAAACCCATCTTTGGAACAGTTGGCACGGTACACTGGGGTATTGATGGATTTTGAAGACAAGGTTTTTGATGTGTTGGTGATTGGAGCAGGACCTGCGGGACTGGCCGCTAGCGTGTATGCCGCCTCAGAGGGTCTAAATGTGGTGACCATAGATAGTCGCTCACCTGGGGGACAAGCAGGGAAAAGTTCCAAAATCGAGAACTACTTGGGTTTTCCTACGGGCATTTCAGGAAGTGATTTGGCCAATAGGGCTTACGTTCAAGCCCAAAAGTTTGGGTGCAATATTTCAATTCCGCACAAGGCGGAACGTGTGGAGCATACTGGGACACATTATATTCTTTACGCAACCAATGATAAGGTCATTAAAACCAAGGCGATTATCGCTGCAACAGGTGCGAATTACCGCCAATTACCTATTGACAACATTCATAAATACGAAGGGAGTGGGGTGTATTATTCCGCTACAGGGATGAACGCAGCTGCCTGTAAAAACGAATTGGTAGGTGTTGTAGGAGGTGGAAACTCGGCTGGGCAAGCCGCGTTGTTTTTGGCCGACCATGCCAAGGAGGTTCATGTTATTTTAAGGGGGAACGATTTAGGCGCCAAAATGAGTGATTACTTGGTGCAACGGATTATGGCGGCGGAAAATATTATCGTACACCTGAGCACCCAAGTGGTAGAGTTGTTTGGTGAACATCATTTGGAGTCGTTGACGTTGGAAAACAAATCAGGTGAAAAAACCAGCAAGAATATTACCAATCTATTCACTTTCATTGGTGCCAAACCGTGTACAGATTGGCTAAAGGGTATCGTTGTTACTGATGATAGAGGTTTTATTTGCACTGGTCCCGGGATTCGTCCGGAGGAGCAATTGCGTTGCGCCATTTACAGTCAACGCGAACCGCAATCCTTGGAAACGAGTTTACCTGGCTTTTTTGCCGTAGGCGATGTTCGCAAAGGTTCCGTTAAAAGAGTAGCTTCAGCAGTTGGGGAAGGCTCGATGTGCGTGAGCCAAGTACATCAATTTTTATCGGATTGGAAAACTGTGGAAGCGGATGCCGTTTGACAGCTAGGCAAACTTTTCCAACAACTGCGTTTGTTCCTCAATAGCATTTTTGAATTCGCTTTTAAGGTTGTCCACTAGTTTCGCGATGGGTTGTACATCTGAAATAGTGGTGACACCTTGGCCCGCAGACCAGATCGTCTTCCAAGCCTTGGCTTCCGTGTCCAATTCTTTCCCAAAGTCAATTTTGTGCCCTTTTTTCAAATCTTCTTCGGTGATGCCGGCAGCTTGCAAACTTGCAGCTAAAAAGTTGGCATGTACCCCAGATATGGCCGCCGTATACACCACATCACTAGCTCCGGCATCTATAATCATTTGTCGGTATTCATCAGTGGCCTTGCTTTCTTCCGTATTGATGAAACGAGTTCCCATATAGGCCAAGTCTGCTCCCATTTGCATGGCGGAAGCTACGTCCCGACCTGTACTGATACAACCTGAAAGTAGAATGGTTTTGTCAAAGAATTTTTTTACTTCAGCTACTAGGCTCATCGGATTGATGCTTCCGGCATGTCCTCCAGCGCCAGCGGCAACTAGAATCAAGCCGTCAACCCCTGCCCCAGCAGCTTTTTCGGCATGTCGTTTTTTGATGACGTCATGAAAAACCAATCCACCATAACTATGCACCGCATCTACTACTTGGCTTACCGCCCCCAAAGAGGTTATGATCAAGGGAACCTTGTGTTTCATGCAAAGCTTTAAATCAGCTTCCAATCTCGGATTGGTTTGGTGCACAATGAGGTTGACTCCGAAGGGGGCTGCTTTCTTACCGGTCTCTTTTTCAAAAGCCTCCAATTCGCTCTTGATTTGAATCAGCCATTCTTCAAACCCCTCGCTGGTACGTTGGTTGAGGGCAGGAAATGTGCCAACAATCCCATTCTTGCAACATTCTATGACCAATTGCGGTCCTGAAATAAGGAACATTGGAGCAGCGACCACGGGTAAGGTCAAATCTTCGATAAAACCAGCTTTTTGACTCATAGGTAAGACATTAAAGGATGTTTAAATTATGTAAAAAAGGACCACTTGTGGTTACCCCATTCCCAAAACTATGGTATTTTTACGAGTATTATGCATGCATAACAAAATTAGCACTATGTTTTTCAAGGAATTCGACATACGATGGAGTGATTTGGATGCCAATAGGCACCTCGCGAACTCAGCCTACATCAATTTTATGAGTCATACGCGAATGGCCTATTTGGGTCAATTGGGGTTCAATCAAAAAAGTATGGCCCAACATGATATCGGTCCGGTGATATTCTACGAGCACATGTATTACTTTAAAGAGGCGTTTGCCGGAAAACCGGTCAAAGTTTCTTTGGGGTTCAAGGGTATGAGCGAGAATGGAATGTTTTTCGAGTTTCAGCATGATTTCTATGATAGCGAGGGCAAAAATTTTGCCCGATGTGAAATGATGGGTGCTTGGATGGATTTGAAAGCACGCAAGCTCACGGGACTACCTCAGGTATTCTTGGATGCTTGGGGGGATATGGAAAAAGATGATGACTTTAAAGTGCTCACCAAAGAAGATACCCGAAAGTTTATGCGGATTCCGGCGGATTTATAGCTATTCGGAACTATCCATTTTGACCCATTTCAATAATGTCGCCCACTGTTAGGGCTTTCCCCTTTTCCTCAGAAAGATGTATTTCCAAAGTCTTGTCTTGAATTTCAAGAAGGACGTTGTAACCCTTCTCGTGTGATTCTATTTTGAGAACCGTTCCTGTGACCAAAGTTGTACCTTGATTTTGAAAGAACTTGTCTGCTTTTCCTTCCTTGATGATTTTGCCGTAGTCAATATGATATACCCAATCCGAAAGCGCCATGATTTCATTGGGGTCATGACTGACCAATATGGTAGTGTAGCCAAATTTATCATGTACTTTTCGCAAAAGATGCTGCATTCGTTTACGCAAGTCAAAATCCAGCGCAGACAAAGGCTCATCCAACAGAAGAATTTCAGGCTGTTGGGCCAAAGCCCTGGCTAGGGCAACACGTTGTTGTTGCCCTCCCGAAAGGAAACGAGGTTTTGCATCTTGCAATCCTTCCAAATCCATAAACGTCAATAAATCTCGCGCTTGTTTTTCGTCTCGACGTGGCATGGCGAAACATACGTTTGCCAATACGGTCATGTGCGGGAAAAGCGCAAAATCCTGAAATACGAACGCTACATTCCTTTTTCTGGAAGGTACATGGGATTTACGATTCCCTTCGAACCAAATTGTCTCGTTTACTTCAATATTTCCCTCATCGGGAGACATCAATCCAGCAAGCATCCGTAAAATAGAAGTTTTTCCAGCCCCTGAAGGACCATACAGGGTTACTAACTTCCCTTCCGGAATGGCCAACTTCACGTTAAGATGAAATGCCCCTTGGTTCCCTTGTAGTTTTTTTACCAGATGAGCATTGATCATTTCCGCAGGGATTTTAAATAACCTCCATTTAGCACATATACCGTCAACAAGATAGAAAAGGTAATCGCGAATAGGACAAGCGAGTAGGTATTGGCTGAAGCATAATCGAGGGCTTCTACACTATCATAAATGGCGATGGAGGCTACCCGTGTCTCTCCGGGAATGTTTCCCCCAATCATCAAAACCACACCAAATTCACCAATGGTGTGGGCAAAAGCCAAAACGACACCCGTCCATAAAGCAGGTTTGATGTTCGGAAGCAGTATATCTTTTAGAATGACCCATTGTGATTTTCCCATCAATTGCGCTGCTTCCTTTAAGGATTTGGGTAGCGCCGAAAATCCAGCTTGAATCGGTTGCACCATAAATGGAAGACTATAAATTATGGAGGCTAGAACCAACCCTTTAAAAGAAAACACCAATTGGAGCCCCAAACTTTCGCTCAACCATTGTCCAAAGGGACTTCGGGGGCTTAAGGCAACCAAAAAGTAGAAGCCCAAGACCGTTGGCGGCAAAACCAAAGGCATGGTAACCAATGCCTCGATAATGGGTTTGAATTTGGAACGGGTCCCGCTCAGCCAATATGCCAGTGGCAAGGCCAGCACAAATAGGATTGCCGTGGTGACCAAAGCCAATTTAAAAGTGAGATACAGCGGTTCGAAATCCATAAAGCAAAAACCAAGTTAGGTATTTTCAAACAGGATTCAAGGTGATTTATAACCGTGGTCCATTAGAATCTGTTGCCCTTTTGTTGAGAATAGAAAGTTGCGGAAGCGCTTCGCGGAATCCTTTTTTTCAGGGCTTTTTCCTAAAACCAGAACCCCTTGGCCTAGAGGGGAGTGCTCTTTTTCGTCTAGGGCTTGCCAATACCCCTGTTGGAATTTTGGATTCGACATCGCAAAAGATAGACTGGTAAAAGCTGCTTGGACTGCACCCGAAAAAACAAATTGATTGGTTTGCGCAATACTCTCCCCAAAGACCAATTTGTCTTCCAAAGTTGTGTAGAAGCCTTGTTTTTGGATAACCTCAAGGGCTGCTTGTCCATATGGTGCGGTTTGGGGATTGGCCATAGCAATGTGTTCTACCTCAGGCAAGGTTAACGTTTCCAAACTGGGAGCAGTTACTGTGGCATGCCATAAAACCAAAGTCCCATAGGCAAACACTTCTGGGGATTTTTGTCCCAAACCTTGTTGATGTAATAGTTCAGGGTATTTCATGTCTGCAGACAAGAAGACGTCAAAAGGAGCTCCTTCTTTGATTTGAGCCATCAGTTTTCCTGATGAACCAAGCACAAATTCACATGGAATACCGGTTTCCGCAGTGAAAGCAGTACTCAATTCCGGAATGGCAAATTGCATGTTGGAGGCTGTGGCGACGACAATCTCCTTATCGGATGAACCAGAGTTTCGACAACCTACAGCCAAAAGGAGTAGCCCGACAAGGAAAGGTAATTTTGACGAATGACGCATCATCCTCAAATTTATGGGATTTGTCAAGAGCTCTAGGGTTGTGGCTTAGGTTTTTTACTAGCTAGATACACCCCAAGAAGAACTAGTCCTGTAGCAATAAGTTTTACAGCAGTGATTTGGTCCTTTCCTGAGAAGACCGCGAAAAGAATCCCGAAAAGGGGCTGTAAATAGATAAATGCCCCAACGGTGGAAGCCTTGAGTTGGGTCAAGGCGAACACGTTGAACAAATAGGTCATAAACGTGGTTCCAACAACTACAAAGATTACCGAGAAATAGGCCCATAGCGGCATGGTAGACCATTCAATTTCCAAAAACTCAGGTAGGGTTATAGGGAGGTTGATAAAAACAGCTATGGTAAAAAGCCATTTCATAAGTGTAAAAGGATGATAGCGTTCGATAAGGGTTTTTACGACGATAAGATAGGTGCCATAAGCGGTTGCATTGATAACAAATAGGATGTTGCCCAAAGGAATGTTTGGCGCATCACCCCGAACTTCCGCCCCAAAAAGAATGAGGGCCAAAGCCCCCACAAAACCCAGGAAAATCCCAAAACCTTTTAGAAACTTGATGCGCTCTCGAAGAAATATCGCGGAAAGGGCCACGACGATAATGGGAGAAATGGTGACCAATACCGCACTGTTGATGGGAGTAGACAACTGTAATCCCTTAAAAAAGGACAACATATTGATGACCATCCCCAAAATGGCACAAAGGATTATCCGGGGCCAATGCTTTTTCTCGATGTGCTCTTTGGGACCAAAAAAAGAACATATCCAAAATAGGAAAGAGGCGCCAACCACTCGCAAAAAAATAAACCCAAAGGGTTTTACATAGTGTGGCATGACCCCTTTGGCTATGGTATGGTTCACGCCATAAATCAGGGTGGCGCCAATGGCAGCCAAAATCGCGAGATTACGTTTGCTCATCCGTGTAGGGCGGCTTGTGCCGCAGCAACTACCTTTTTGGAATTCCCAATAAAAATCGCATCATCAAAAAGCATGACGGGACGTTTCAAGAAGGTATATTGTTCCAAAATCAAGTCGCGATAATCGTTTTCAGATAGCTCTTTTTCATGCAGTCCCCTTTGCCGGAAAAGCATTGCTCTTCGACTGAACAAGTTTTCGAAATTCCCCGCCAAAGCCTTCATCTCATCCAGCTGTGCGGCTGTAATCGGTTCGGTTTTAATGTCTTGCAAAACGACATCGTCCAACGGGGCTAATTCTTTTAGGATACGTTGGCATGTGGAACAGGTGCCAAGGTGGTAGATTTTTTTCATCTAACATCTACTTTTAAGGGTACAAAGGAACTAAAAAAAGACCAACTCACTTCATTATAAAGCTTGTTCAATTGCCGCTGCTGCGTGAATTTTTGTGGTATCAAAACTGGGCAAACCCACTTCGTTCGCAGGAATAAGAATGGGAAGTTCGGTACACCCCAAGATAACCCCTTCAATACCTTGGCGGGTTAGCTTTTGTATCATCTTCAAACAAGCTTCTTTGGAGGCTTCGGTGAACACCCCTTTGACCAATTCGTTATAGATGATGTTGTGCAACTTTACCCTATCTTCAAGTTCTGGCGTAATTACCTCTAGCCCGTAGTTTTGCTCTAGAATTTTGGAATAGAAATCTTTTTCCATAGTGAATTGGGTGCCTAAAAGGGCAATTTTTTTCAAACCTCGTTTTGTTATTGCAGCACCTGTTGCCTCCGCTATATGAAGAAAAGGAATTGTAGTCGCTTGGGTTATGGCGTCACTCACCAAATGAATGGTGTTGGTACCTAGCAAGATGATATCCGCACCGGCTTTTTCCAATCGCTGAGCTTCGATAGCCATCAAATTGCCTATTTGGTCCCAGTCATCAGCAAAGGACAACCGCTCTATTTCAGCAAAGTCCACAGAAGACAAAATGACCTTGGCAGAATGGGAACCGCCTAAAGTATCGCGTACGATTTCGTTGAGGTATTGGTAGTATACTTTGGAGGATTCCCAACTCATTCCTCCAATCAATCCAATGGTTTTCATGTTTTCGTTTTCTGATTTATTTGATTTTGGATAGGTCTTCTGCGCCACAAATGGTCAGACTGTTCCAAAATGAGAGCCATTTTGAACGCCAAGTACCTTCGTTGTGAGGCGGAGAACAAGTTTCGATAGGGTTACATGCAATTGTTTTCATATTTATATATCGCTAAATATAGATTTGTTTTCTTAAATAAAAATTACAAAACCTCCTTTAAGGTGGAGTAATAGGCCTCAATCACTTCCTCATTTCTTCTGTAATAGGTCCATTTGCCATGTCGTGTGGGAATCACCAGTCCTGCTTGTTGCATGGAATTCAAATAGGTGGAAATGGTGGATTGCGAAAGTCCAGCCTTATCCTGAATATACCCCACACACACTCCATCATCAAAATGGTCTATATCCTGATGGGGCGGGAAATTCGCTTCGGGCTCTTTGAGCCACTTTAAGATATTGACACGTGTTTCATTGGACAGCACCTTACTTACCTCTACAACATTCATGTGCCAAAGATATAAAATATCGACATATCGAAAAATATAGATATGATTTTAACCAAACTTTAGGATTTGTTTTTGCGTTTAAGGTATTTGTTGGCTTCTTGGAAAGGGATGGTCAAGACGATTGGTCCTTCTGCAAAGGATGCAATTTCATAGGGATTGTAGAGTAGCTGAACCCCATCTGGAGTGTAGCCTATGTTTTCTGATAAATGGAAGACCTCTGCTTCAAACATGAATCCGGTTTGATTGATACTATCATCCTGAGGAACGTTTTCTTGAATTCTAAACTTGGTTTCTGCATAGTGGGTAAAGCCCTCTTCATCATCAAAAAGCTCCCAATTCTCCATTTCTTCCCCCGTTATTTTATCAAAGTTCAGATACGATACTTGACTGTTGCCGTGTGCCCCGCCGGTGAATAAATACGAGTTTACAACCACCGTCACCATTTGCGCATCTTCATAAACGATATCGCCTGAAACAGTGGCTTCCCAAGGAATGGTTTGGTCCTCGAATTGTCGTTTTACCTCTTCAAACCCTTCGTTGAAAGAGGCTATGGCATTTTCCAAAACCATTCCATCGCTGTTCTCCTCGAAAACCAATTGTGCGCTGATTTCTTCCGTAATAGATTCATTGATACGTGATGCTAACGGGGTTTCATCCAATATTTTTGGCACTGTAATATCTATGGTAGGGCAGGATTCGCAGTCATGTTCTTTGATAGAGGTCAGTTCATATGTAAGTTTTTCACCTTTCGTGCAACCAAGGAGAGCGAGAAAAAAACAAATGCCTAAAAAGGGTTTCTGGACCATAGTGGAAATTTGGAGCATCAAAAATAGAACTTCATTGATTACTCTGAAAGATAACGATACCTTTGTGGCCAATTTACAGCGACATGAGCAAAAAAGACCTGAAATTCAACAGTAAAACCATACACGGCGGACAACATCCGGACAAAGCCTACGGTGCAGTGATGCCTCCTATTTACCAAACCTCGACCTATGCCCAAACTACTCCCGGAGGGCATCAAGGGTTTGAATACTCCCGTAGTGCCAATCCTACCCGAACGGCCTTGGAAAATGCCTTGGCCAGCATTGAAAGCGGAGAATATGGTTTGGCTTTTGCAAGCGGATTATCTGCAATTGATGCGGTAATCAAATTGTTGAATCCTGGTGATGAAGTAGTTTCTACCAATGATTTATATGGAGGAAGTTATCGGTTGTTCAAACAGGTTTTTGAAAAATATGGTATCACTTTTCATTTTATAGGAATGCAATCCGTGGAAACGGTCGCATCCTACATCAATGAAAATACAAAGTTGTTGTGGGTAGAAACACCAACCAATCCCATGATGAATGTCATCGACATCAAGGCCATGTCCGACTTGGTGAAGAAGCATGACCTTTTGTTGGCGGTGGACAATACTTTCGCCACACCCTATTTGCAAAGACCTTTGGAGCTTGGTGCTGACATCGTGATGCACTCTGCAACCAAATATTTGGGCGGACATAGTGATGTGGTCGTTGGCGCGTTGGTGGTTCGTGATAAGGATTTAGCCGATAAGTTGTACTTCATCCAAAATGCAAGTGGAGCCGTATGTGGTCCTATGGACAGCTTTCTGACTTTGCGCGGTATCAAGACCCTTCATGTTAGAATGGAAAGACATTGCCAGAACGGAAAAGCGGTTGCCGAATATTTGAAGAACCATCCTAAAATAGAGAAAGTATACTGGCCTGGCTTTGAAACCCATCCCAATCATGATATTGCAAAAGCGCAAATGAGCGGTTTTGGCGGAATGATTTCATTTGTCACAAGGGGTAGCAATTTCGAGGAAGCTATCAAAATTGTGGAACGTCTTCAAGTATTCACCTTAGCGGAATCGTTGGGTGGCGTAGAAAGCTTGGCTGGACACCCTGCAAGCATGACCCATGCTAGTATTCCAAAAGAGGAAAGGGAAAAAAGCGGGGTGGTAGATGCTTTGATTCGATTGAGTGTTGGCATCGAAGATGCAGATGACCTCATTGCAGACTTGGAACAGGCGATTGGTTAATGTGTTATTATTTTGGTAAAAAAGAGCCAATTAATTATGTAAATAGCATAATTTTGCGCTCAAATTCCTAATTCAACAAAAAAGCCCTCTTTTTTGGGCTATCCATTAACAATTTATCAATCCCTTTTATGGAAGCAAAAATCAAAGCGTTTATGGACGAGGTACAGGCCCGAAACGGTCATGAACCTGAATTCCTACAAGCAGTCCAAGAGGTTGCCGAAACCGTAATACCCTATATCGTAAAGCACGATATCTACCATGGAAAGAATATTCTTTTGCGAATGGTAGAACCTGAACGATTGATATCGTTTCGTGTTGCTTGGGTTGATGATGATGGGGAAATCCATGTGAATCGCGGTTACCGTATCCAGATGAACTCTGCGATTGGTCCCTATAAAGGCGGATTGCGGTTCCATCCTACAGTGAACGCCAGCGTTTTGAAGTTTTTGGCGTTTGAACAAGTATTCAAAAACAGTTTGACAACACTTCCGATGGGTGGCGGAAAAGGAGGTTCTGATTTTGACCCCAAAGGAAAATCTGATGATGAAGTAATGCGTTTTTGCCACGCTTTCATGACCGAGCTTTGTCGTCATATTGGACCGAATACTGATGTTCCCGCGGGAGATATTGGAGTGGGCGCACGCGAAATCGGTTTCCTTTTTGGGAAATATAAAAAGATACGAAACGAGTTTACCGGGGTATTGACCGGTAAAGGGATTTCATGGGGAGGTTCCCTCATTCGTCCTGAGGCCACCGGATATGGTACCGTGTACTTCGCTGACAGCATGCTAAAGACCAAAAATGACTCTTTTAAAGGCAAAAACGTTGTGATTTCTGGTTCTGGAAATGTGGCACAGTATGCGGCTGAAAAGGTTATTCAACTCGGCGGTAAGGTGTTGACTTTATCCGACTCGGGCGGATATGTGTATGACAAAGATGGGATTGATGCAGAGAAACTGGCTTACGTCATGGACTTGAAGAACAATAGGAGAGGTAGAATTTCTGAGTATGCCGAGAAATATCCTTCTGCTGAATACCACAAAGGAAAAACACCTTGGGAGGTCCCTTGTGATGTTGCCTTGCCCTGTGCAACGCAAAACGAATTGAATGGAGATTCGGCTGAAACTTTGGTAAAGAATGGTTGTATCGCGGTGGCAGAAGGGGCTAATATGCCTTCTACGCCTGAGGCGATTCATGCGTTTCATGAGGCAAAAATCTTGTTTGCTCCGGGCAAAGCCTCCAACGCTGGTGGAGTAGCGACTTCTGGTCTTGAAATGTCTCAGAATTCGTTACGCATCAGTTGGACCCGTGATGAGGTGGATGACCGCCTGAAAGGTATTATGGAAGACATCCACGACTCTTGTATCGAATATGGAATGGAAGAAGATGGTCATTGCAACTACGTAAAGGGGGCAAATATTGCGGGCTTCGTAAAAGTGGCTGATGCCATGCTGGCCCAAGGCGTTATCTAAACCTTTTTTCAAAATACCAACGGTTGCCGTAGAGTAAGTATTTTTATACCCTCATGCAGCCGTTTTTTTATGCAGGTTTCTACCAACGCCATTGTGCTAACTTCTTTAAAGTATGGGGACACGAGTCTTATCGTGAAAGCATACACCGCTTCTGATGGATTAAAATCATATCTGCTCAAGGGACTGCTTACCGCCAAAAAGTCAAAACTACGGGTGGCATACTTCCTTCCATTGACGCAGTTGGAACTGGTGGCCAACCATAAGGATAAGGGTACGTTGGAAACCATCCGTGAAGCGAAAATAAAGGTCCATTACAAATCTTTGCATACCGATGTTATCAAGAACAGCATCGTGCTGTTTTTGGCAGAAATGTTGGGGATGTGCATTCAAGAAGCCGAGCGGGATGAAAGCCTATTCAACTATCTGGAATATAGTTTGCTCTGGCTAGATACCCATCCACCAAACCCTAACTTTCACGCACTTTTTCTACTTAATCTTACCAAATATTTGGGTTTCTACCCCGATACTTCCGCACAACATCTTCCCTATTTCGATTTGTTGGAAGGAAACTTCAGCTACCAACCCACCTTGAATCCGATGTTGCAAGCGGAAAATTTAACAACCTTTCGAAAGCTGTTGGGCATAAATTTTGATGACCTAAAAACAATCAAAATCAATAAACCTTTGCGGCGCGAACTCCTAAAAACCATTATCCTCTATTTTGAGCTACATTTGCACGGTTTTCGAAAACCCAAATCCCTTGAGGTATTAAATACGGTATTTGAATAGCATGCCTAAAACGGTATCCATACTTTTTTTCTTTTTGGCCTTCCTATCGATTTCTGCACAGGAGGTGACCGTTTTGGATGCAAATTCAGGAAATCCGGTAGTTAATATTGCCATCTATAATAGGGCAAAAAGCAAAACCGCTATTTCTGATTTTGATGGCAAATGCGACCTGGGTCTTTTTGATGCCAATGAGCGAATCACGTTCAGGCATATAAGCTATCAAACCTTTATCACCACCAAGGCCCAGATATTGAAAAAAGGCAATCAAGTGTATCTCGATTTAAAACCCGAACAGCTACAAGAGGTGGTGATGTCCGTTTCCAAATGGGAGCAGCAAAAGAAAGATATTCCTCAAAAAATTGAAACCATTGCCGCTCGAGATATTGCATTTTCCAATCCGCAAACTTCTGCGGATTTGCTGCAGAATAGTGGGAAGGTTTTCGTTCAAAAAAGCCAATTGGGAGGAGGCAGCCCTATGATTAGAGGTTTTGCCACCAATCGTCTGTTGATTTCGGTGGATGGCGTACGAATGAATAACGCCATTTTTCGAGGAGGAAATGTTCAAAATGTGATTTCGGTTGACCCGTTTACTGTTAAAAACACTGAAGTTATTTTTGGTCCTGGTTCTGTGATTTATGGTAGTGATGCCATTGGAGGTGTAATGAATTTTTTCACGCAAAAACCACGATTTTCCTTTAGTGATAGTCTAGCGGTTTCCGGCGGGTTGAAATATCGTTTTTCCTCTGCGAATAATGAGAATACAGGACATTTCGACATCAATTTCGGACAACAAACTTGGAGTTCTTATTCGAGTGTGAGCTTCAATAGTTTTGGCGATTTGGTTATGGGGCGGCATGGTCCAGATTCCTATTTACGGAACAGTTTCGTGACGCGTCAACACGGGCAAGATGTTTTGGTGGAGAATAGTAATCCCAGAGAACAAGTTCCTTCTGGCTATGATCAGCTCAATTTGCTTCAAAAATTTGCCTATCGCCCCAACAGCACTTGGCGCTATGATTTAGGATTGCATTATTCGGAAACTTCGGATTTCTCACGATATGACCGACTCATCCGACCCGACGATGCGGGGGAAGGGCTTCGCTCTGCGGAATGGTTTTATGGCCCACAAAAATGGTTTATGGCCAATTTGCAGGTCACCAAAAAAGGGAAAAACAAGTTTTACGATGGGGTAAAACTCACCACCGCCTACCAACGTTTTGATGAAAGTCGCAATAGCCGAGGCTTTCAAGACCCTATCCGTTCTACTACAGAAGAAACCGTTCACGCCGCGTCTGTTAATCTGGATTTTGAAAACAAGAAGATTGGAAACTTAGGGCTGTACTACGGTGCGGAATACTTGTTCAATAAGGTGCGTTCGGCGGGAAGTGTTCTAAACATTGATACTGGCGAAACGGGGTTGGCGGCTTCACGGTACCCGGATGGGTCTACTTGGCAGACTTTTGCAGGATACCTTAGCGGAGAGTACAAGGTAAAACCTAATTTCACCCTGCTTTCTGGGATTCGGTATAGCCAGGTTTGGGTAGATGCCAAGTTTGATAGAACCTTTTTCCCCTTCCCTTTTGAAGAAGCCGACTTGATAACCGGGGCCTTGACAGGGAGTTTGGGATTCAGCTGGTTTCCCAAAGCGGACCTCCAAATCACCTTAAACGGTTCAACTGGTTTTAGAGCTCCCAATATTGATGATACGGGTAAGGTTTTCGATTCTGAACCTGGCTCTGTGGTGGTGCCAAATCCTGACTTGGAACCAGAGTATGCCTACAATATTGAATTGGGAATTCGAAAGAACTTTCATGACAAACTGGTGCTTCGAGGTTCTACGTTCTACACCTATCTCGTCGATGCGTTGGTCCGCCGGGATTTTTCATTTAATGGCCAAGATGAGATTTTATACAATGGAGAGCTCAGTAATGTTCAAGCCATTCAAAATGCTGCTAAAGCCTACGTCTATGGTTTTGAATTGGGTCTTAATGCCTTTTTTACGGAGCGTTGGTCCTTAGCTTCAAACTTGACCATTACCGAAGGAATTGAAGAAGAATCCAACGGAGAAGATACGCCAGCACGACATGTAGCGCCCACCTTTGGGGACATCCATCTGATTTGGCAGAACCAAAAGCTAAAGGCTGATTTTTTCGTGAATTATAATGGAGAAATCCCTTTTGATGACCTAGCCCTTTCGGAACGGAACAAGCCTTTTATTTATGAGAGCGATGCGAATGGCAACCCTTTTTCACCCTCTTGGTACACCTTGAATTTTAGGTCGCAATATCAAATTTCGAATGCCCTTACCGGGTCACTTAGTTTAGAAAACCTAACCGACCAAAGGTACCGCACCTATTCTTCAGGAATTGTTGCACCAGGCACCAACCTGATACTTTCGTTGGATTACGCTTTTTAAATAAAAAAAAGCCCGGAATTCCGGGCCTTTTGAATTTTAAGCAGAAAAGATTTATTGGTTCATCTTTTCTTTGGCATCATCAGCAGCTTTTTTCACATCATCCGCCGCTTCGTCCATTGCTTTTTTGGCATCTTCGCCCATCTCTTTTGCTTTGTCCATGGTATCCTCACCCATTTTCTTGATGCTGTCCATGGCTTGTTCTCCCATTTCTTTGGCTTCTTCGCCAGCTTCCTTTGCCGCATCCATGGCTTCGTTGGCGGTTTCTTTAAGCTCGTCTCCAGCTTCTTCCAAAGTTTCAGCAGCTTCCTCCGTGGCCTCTTTGGCCTTATCTGAAGCTTCTTTGCAAGAAACGGCTCCGACAAACGTCAAGCTTAGAACCAATAGGGATAAAACAATTCGTTTCATAATAAATAAGATTAGTGTTACTGCCCTAAAATACGGATTTCGTTTCACACGCATGGTATCACCCTTATCATCTTTAGGTTAAGGTGTTAAGGATAAAACGACTAGGTTTTACTGCTGCTGTTTCAGCTAAATTCATAATTTTGCAGACTTGCAATTTTAGACGAGGAAAGAATCATGAAGTTCGCTGAATACAAAGGGTTGGATTTGCC
>JBCBPD010000005.1:0-76162 GCA_039820925.1 Bacteroidota bacterium
CAAGAAGAGCAAATCCGATGGTTAGTCAAAGTTTTTATACCCAACTTGTGATTCGGGTGCTTTTTATAGCCCTGACTGCTATGGCCCTGTTGGTTTGATTAAAGAAATAGAGGAGGTATAGGATTTGCCCCACAAAAGCCAAAAACAACACTACAGCCAAAATATAGTTTCCATCCATGAAAAAATAGGCAGCTGCCAAAGCAGTCAGGGCTATAAAAAGCACCCGAATCACAAGTTGGGTATAAAAACTTTGACTAACCATCGGATTTGCTCTTCTTGACTTTGTTATAAAGGGTTTGGCGTGAAATACCGAGTTGCTCAGCGGCAGCACTATAATTACCATCATTTTGGTCCAACGCCCTATTGATCATTTGTTGTTCCATCTCATCCAAGGTTATCGGACCATTGCCCAATGACTGAGAAGGTTTGGCATGAAATGGAAAATCTGAAGGTTTCAGCACATTTCCTTCCGATAGAATCACAGCTCTTTCCATAGTGTGCTGCAACTCACGAACATTGCCCGGCCAAGCATAGTCCATTAGTTTTTCTTGCGCAGGATTGTTGATGCGCAATCCAGGTTTGTCATATTTCTGGGCATATCTATTCAGAAAGAAATCTGCTAATATCAGAATATCGCCGTCACGCTCCCGAAGTGGGGGTACATTAATATGTATGGTATTGATGCGATAGAGTAAATCCTCCCGGAACAGGCCATCGGCAACCATTTGTTCCAAATCGCAATTAGTGGCGCAAATCAGCCGAATGTCCACGCCAATGGGTTTGTTGGAACCCACCCGAACAATAGAACGGTTTTGAATGGCGGACAGTAATTTGGCCTGGGTTTGCAACGACAGGTTCCCCATTTCATCCAGAAAAAGAGATCCCTGATGGGCCGCTTCAAACTTACCCACACGGTCTTCCTTGGCGTCGGTAAAAGACCCTTTCATATGTCCAAAAAGTTCGCTTTCGAAGAGGTTCTCGGCAATGGAGCCCATATCTACTCCAATAAATACCTCCTCTTTTCTAGGGGAAAGGCGGTGTAGTTCCCGAGCAATGAGTTCTTTTCCTGTACCATTTTCACCGGTTATCAAAACGTTTACGTCGGTCTTGGCCACTTTACCGACCAAGTTCAACACTGTGGTCAGCGCTTTGGAATTCCCAATGATGAAGTTTTTATCCTCATTGATGACTTGCTTCAACTGGGTTTCCTTCTTTTTGAGTTTATGGATTTCCTGTTTGGATTTTCGAAGTTCCAAGGCTGATTTTACGGTGGCCATCAAACGCTCGTTGTTCCAAGGTTTGAGGATGAAATCCGTAGCGCCTTGTTTTAGGGCATTCACCGCCAAGTCAACAGCACCGTAGGCGGTCATTAATATTACAGAAGTATTCGGCGACCGTTTTTTGATTTGGTTCAACCAAAACAAGCCTTCGTTTCCCGTATTGACCCCGGCAGAGAAATTCATGTCCAACAACACAATGTCTATCTCCTCCAAATTGGGGAAGGAGGTAATTTGGTTCGGATTAAAAAGTGTCTGTACACTCTTGTACTCAAACTGCAACAATATCTCCAAAGCCGAAAGGACGCTCTTGTTGTCATCTACCACTAAAATGCGCGCATCAGTCATGGTTTTCTTCTTTTTTGCTTTTTAAAACTACAAATCACTCTGATAAAAAAGTTGTTGTTGTATAAATTTTGGACACTTTTTGTATAAAAAATTTACACTCCAAAATTTTGAAGACATTCAGTTACCTTGTAAAGTGTTGAATTTCAGATATTTAATTTTTTGGCACATATCTAGTAAACCTTTTGGCATAGCAATTCATTATGAACCTAAGAATTTACATCACGGCTTTACTTTGTTCTGCGACCCTCGGGGTTTCAGCCCAAAAGCGTTGGACATTGGACGAATGCGTCTCTTATGCCGTTGAAAACAATTTGCAAGTCAAAAACCTTAACTATACCAAAGACACCAATCGCGAAAGCTATCGTCAATCGGTTCGTGATTTGTTGCCCAACTTTAGTGGTTTTTCAGAATATCGCTACAATACCGGTTTGAACGAGGATAGAACTACCGGTTTATTAGTCAATCAAGAATTCAACAGTTTCTATTATAATGTCAACGCCAATCTGGACATTTTCCAAGGGTTTCAAAAACTGAACTCTATCAAAGCGGCCAAATTCATCTACGAATCGGCCAAAGAAGATGTCCTTCAAGAGAAATACCTCCTTGCTTTTAGAGTAATGACTGCCTTCTACGATATTAAATTCAACGAAGGGTTGGTCGCCAACTCCCTAGAGCAACAAGATATCTCTCAAACGAATTATGATATGGTACAGCGCCAAGTAGAATTAGGCGTCATGGCAGAGGCAGATTTGATAGAGGCAGAATCCAACTTATTATCAGACAAACTTTTGGTTACCCAAAACCGAAACTTGCTTGCCCTTTCCAAATTGACCTTGCTTCAAGAAATGAACCTTACCGAAGAAAGTGATATTGAACTTCAAATTGAAGAAGCTCAGAACGACGTAGATGGCTCTGGTGGGGTAGCAGTTGATTCTTTGTACACGGTAGCAAAAGGTTTTATTCCTGTAATCAAGTCACAAGAGTACTTGGTAAAAGCGGCCAAAAAACAACTCAATGCCACTCGTGGAAATCTATACCCTTCTTTGACAATGATTGCAGGTATGGAATCAAGATATGCCCAAACCGCTGTTGATGATGACAATGTACCGGTACCCTTTTCAAACCAATTGAATGACAACTTTTCAAGGTTCATTGGAGCACAGATTGTAGTGCCCATTACCAATGGTTGGTCAAACCGGTCAAGAGTGAAGCAGCAAAAAATCGCTTTGTTACAAGCAGAAAACAATTTAGACATACAAGAACAAGCCTTATTTCAATTGGTACAGCAATTGGTGCAAACCAACAACGCTTTAGTGGCCGAATACGAGCAAAGCAACAAGCGAGTTGAGTCACAAGGGTTGGCATTTCAAATTGCACAAAAGAGATACGAAAAAGGACTTATCAATGCATTGGAACTTTTTCAAGCGAAAAACTTATACGGAACGGCACAGAACGAAAATCTGCAAGTACGCCTTCGTCTGAAAGTAAACGAGAGCACCATAGATTTTTACAACGGATTGCCCATTTTTAATATCAACTAAGAAGACCATCATGGATATTCAATTAGAGAAAAAGAAAGGACTTAGACCCAAGCATTACGGTTACATCGCACTAGGCGCGATTGTACTCTTCGCCGGTTGGAAACTATTGTTCGCAGGAACTACCTCAACCTTCAGAACCGAAAAAGGAAGGGTTTCCATCGCAGCAGTGGTAGACGGTAAGTTCGATGATTTCATCACCATAAACGGAAACGTTGCTCCCATCTCCACCATTTATATGGATGCATACGAAGGGGGTCGTGTAACCGAAAAACTTATTGAAGAAGGTACCATGGTGAAAAAGGGTGATATCATCTTGAAGTTGGAAAACATGGCGCTTTACGAGCAAATCTTGGCTAGCGAAAGCAACTTAGCCCTTAAGCAAAATGACTTGCGGTCGACCAGATTAAACTTCGATTCACGTTTGTTGAGCGGAAGACAGTCTTTGGCCACAGCCTACTACGACTTGCAACGTTTGGAAAGAAATTACCAGCAAAACGAAGAGTTGTATGCAGAAAAACTGATTTCGAAAGAGGCTTATTTGCTCTCAAAGGAAAACTACGAGTTGGCCCAAAAACAACACGAAATCATTTCGGCCCAGACGGCACAAGACGAGCAGTTGAGCAAAACGTCTTTGGCTGGTTTGGATGTTGACTTGCAACGGATGCAAAAGACCCTTTCCATGGTGTATGAGCGTTTGGACCACCTGAACGTAAGAGCTCCCGCTGATGGACAGCTTGGCTTTTTGGATGCAGAAATTGGACAAAACATTACCCAAGGACAACGTATTGGTCAGGTAAATGTGTTAACTGATTTCAAAATCGAAGCCGAAATTGACGAGCACTACATTGACCGAGTAAAGCGAGACCTTTCTGCCAGCTTGGAAAGAAATGGAAACGAATATGCTTTGCGTGTCAGAAAGGTATATCCTGAAGTACGTAACGGTCGCTTCCGAATTGACTTGGTCTTTACTGAAAACAAACCTGAGACCATTCGTTCAGGACAGAGCTACAACATTAAATTGCAATTGGGTGCCTCAAACGATGCCCTGCTACTACCCAAAGGAGGATTTTTCCAAAGCACTGGCGGACAATGGGTGTTCGTACTATCGCCTGACGGTAGTGAAGCAATCAAAAGAAACATAAGAATTGGCAAACAAAACTCTAGATACTATGAAGTTTTGGATGGCCTTCAACCTGGAGAAAAAGTAATAACGAGCAACTACGATAGTTTCGGTACCGCCGAAAGAGTCGTGCTCAAATAAAATTCAATCAAAAATCATGAACAAGTTAGTAGTAATTTATGGTGCCGTACTCATAGCCAGTACCGCCATAGCCGACCAAAGAAAAGGAGAATTCACCGTGGACAATCCCGTGCATGAGACCTCACAGACCTTAGAAAACGAGCTGATTCCATTAAACATCAAAGCCGTAACAGAACCAACCATCGAAGACAGCTTTGTGCTTGACCTTAACACTGTGGAATATGTTGAGTTTGATGCCATGGAGTTGGATTTTGATACCGCAGATTATCTTCCAGAAGGGTTTGACCCGTACCAAACGTACTTTGATTTGGATACCATTCCTTTTGTAGAAGAAAACGAAACCATGGCATTAGGCTTCGATACCAAGCCTTATTTGCCTGAAAACTTCGATGCCTATTCCGAAGTTGTTCCGGTAAGCGCTTTGAACTATATCGAAGATGAAGATTTCGAATTGGGTTTTGATACCACGGCCTATTTGCCTGAAGGTTTTGACCCATTTGAGTTTCATCTAGACCTTTCAACCATTCCTTATATCGAAGACGAAGATGAGATGGTCTGGCCCGCTATCGACTTTGCCGTATTGCGTGCAAGTCAAATCAAAACGAAATAATTAAATCCATATAAACGAACCATAACTGTCATAAAATGATACAAATACAAAACTTGAAAAAGAGCTTTCGAACCGAAGAAGTGGAAACCCTAGCCTTAAATGGTGTAAACTTTAATGTTACCGAAGGCGAATTTGTAGCCATCATGGGGCCTTCAGGATGTGGAAAGTCCACCTTGTTGAACATCATCGGGATGCTGGACAACCCTACCGAGGGAAGCTATCAATTCGCCGGGCACGAGGTAAGCGGATTAAAAGAAAGCCAACGGACCCAACTGCGAAAAGGAAACCTTGGGTTCGTATTCCAAAGTTTTAACCTTATCGACGAGTTGACCGTATTCGAAAACGTTGAGCTTCCGCTCATTTACTTGAAAATGAACAAAGCCGAACGTCGGGAGAAAGTGAAAAAAGTATTGGAGCGCATGAAAATCGCCCACAGGGAAAAGCACTTTCCGCAACAGCTTTCGGGTGGACAGCAACAGCGTGTGGCCATTGCCCGTGCCGTAGTGACCAATCCGAAATTGATTCTTGCGGATGAGCCCACGGGTAATTTGGACTCCAAGAACGGAATCGAGGTAATGAACCTTTTGACCGAACTCAACCAAGAAGGTACCACCATCGTGATGGTAACCCACTCTGACCGAGATTCCCACTATGCGCACAGGGTCATCAACCTGTTTGACGGACAAATCGTGACAGAAAGCCAAAACAAACCCATGGCGACTACGGCTTAAACCAATACTAGAGAGTTTATTCATCAATCAAAAGCAATCAAAAAACGAAAACAATGCTCAAGAGTTATATTCGAATCGCCTGGAGAAACCTTCTGAAAAGGAAGGTTTTTGCCACCATAAATATTCTTGGTCTCGCACTGGGTTTTGGAAGTAGTGTGCTCATCTATCTATTCCTGAACTTCCACCTTTCTTTTGACAAATTCCATAATGATTCAGACCGAATCTATCGCTTTGTTACAGAAACCCAAAGAGACGATATAGAATACGATGCTTCGGTACCTCCCGCTTTCGGACAGGTGTTCCGTGAGGAATATGATTATGCCGAAAAGGTAGCCAAAGCCGTGGTGCAAGGAGAGCTGGTAATGGATGTAACCCAAACGAACGGAAGCGTTGAAAAGTTTGAAGAGGACATTTTGTTTGTTGAAAACGAGTTTTTTGAGATTTTCAATTTTCCATTGCTTAATGGTTCGAATACCATTGCGCTATCTGAGCCTAATACTGCCGTACTGACCGAAAGGATGGCACAAAAGCTTTTCGGTCGGTCCGATGTGGTAGGTGAAAGCTTTATTTTGGAAAATGACAAGAGCATTACGATTACAGGGGTGTTGCAAAACCTTCCTTCGACTACCTTCCTTGAAAATGAAATCTTTGTAAGCTTTCAGAATCTTGAAGATTTCTTCCAGTTTGCGGCAGGACAGTTTTGGGGGGGTATCACTTCCAACTTAACTTGTTACACGCGTTTACGACCCAATCAAGACATTGCTGGCATTGAAAGTGCCCTTGCAGAATTGCCCAAAAAACACCGGCCCAATTCAAAAAGCGTTCATAAGTATCAATTACAGCCCTTGGCTGAAATGCATTTTGATTCACGTTACGGCGGAATCAGCACAGTACTTTTATGGATTTTCGCTCTGATTGGTCTTTTCTTAATTGGCATTGCCTGCATCAACTTTATTAATATTTCAACCGCACAATCATTTTACCGGTCTAAAGAGATTGGGATTCGAAAGGTGTTGGGAAGTTTCAAGAAACACCTTTTCTGGCAGTTTTTGGCTGAGACTTTTGTCATTAGTCTTTTCGCGATTTCCTTAGGGATTGTTTTCGCCTTGACGTTCTTGCCTTCTCTGAATGACTTATTCGGTTTGGAACTCTCTGCAACTGGATTGTTGGAACCCAAGTTCATCCTCTTTCTTGCGGCAGCTCTATTGCTAGTTGCTTTCTTGTCAGGAAGTTATCCTGGAATTCTCCTTTCGCGCATTGTACCTGTCTTGGCTTTAAAAGGAAAACTCAACCATAACGATACCGGAGGTTCCAGTGTTCGAAAAGTATTGGTGATAACCCAGTTTACGCTATCCATCATCTTGATTATTGCCACAATAGTTATCTCTCGTCAAATCGATTACGCCTTAACAACGGATTTGGGCTTTGATAAAGACGCCATCGTTATGACCGATATTCCTACCGACATTGAACCTTTACAGCTTGACGCTCTTAAGGAACGTTTGGTACAAATCAATGGAGTGGTTTCCGCCTCTGGGTGCATAAGTAGTCCTGGAGGTTCAGAAAACAATTGGGGCACTAGCGTGAAATATCATAATCGACCAGAGCGAGAAGAATTTAGCATTCAAGCCAAATTGGGCGATGAACATTATATAGAGACTTTTGGATTGACCTTGGTCGCCGGAAGAAACTTCTTTAAGGCAGATAGTGTTATGGAGGTCGTGGTAAATGAGAAGTTGGCTGAAAAACTGGGCTTGGCTTCTTCCCAAGAACTTTTGGGTAAAAAGCTTGACGTGAATACTGGAGGAATTCAGGCCAATATTGTTGGGGTTGTGAAAGATTTCCACCACTACGGCTTCCAGAACAAAATAGAGCCTATTGTCATCGCCAATAACATCAATTCTTTTGGAGAAATTGGTATCAAACTGAATACTAGCGATATCAAAACGGTGGTTGCCCAAATTGATGCTGAATGGTCGAAAACCTTTTCAAACTACTTATTCGATTACCGCTTTTTGGACGAACGCGTAGCTGAGGAATACGAGGCAGAACAGCGATACTTGACTTTGGCCAAAGTATTTTCGGCCTTGGCCATCTTCATTGCTTGCTTAGGATTATATGGCCTAATTCTGTTCTTTGTTGGTCTTCGCATCAAAGAAATTGGAATCCGTAAAGTATTGGGAAGTTCCGTGACGCAAATCATGAGCCTTTTCAGCAAGGATTTCCTCAAACTCATCCTCATTGCAGGACTCATCGCTTCACCCATCGCCTGGTATGTTATGGACCGCTGGTTGGAAACCTATACATACCGCATTGACATTTCATGGTGGGTATTCGTTCTTGCCGTACTCTCCGTAATCCTTATTACCCTAGCCACGGTCAGCTATCAAACCGTAAAAGCGGCGATAGCCAATCCCATCAAAAGCCTACGAACCGAATAATAAAACAGCAAAATCATGATACGGAACTATTTAAAAATCGCCTGGAGAAATCTTCAAAAAAACAGAACCTACTCCTTCATTAATATCGGAGGCTTAGCCTTGGGTATTGCTGCGTGCTTATTGATTTTGCAATATGTGACCTATGAGTTTAGCTATGAGGATTTCCATGAAGACCTCTCTCAGCTCTACCGTATAAAACAAGACCGTTATGACAACGGTGTGCTGACCACCGAATGGGCGGCCGGTGCTTTTGCCGTAGGGAATAAGTTCAAGGACGAAATCCCTGAAATTGAAGAATATGTAAAGGTTTTTGAAGCAGGGGATGTAATGGTCGAGCTTGACAGCGAGGTTTTGAAGGTAGAAGATGTTTTCTTCGCTAGCGAAGCCTTCTTCACCATGTTTACATATCCCTTGGTTAGTGGCGATAAAGCAAAAGTACTTTCGGAACCTTTGACTGCCGCCATATCGGAATCCACAGCGATAAAGATTTTTGGCACTACTGAGGTTATCGGTAAAACCTTAAACCTCAACCGTCGTCGCGATTATCGCATTACGGGTGTCTATGAAGATATGCCCGCGAACACCCAATTGAAACCACAACTGCTCTTGTCCTACATTACCTATCGCGAGCGGATGCTCGAAAACAACAACCAGGACCCAGCGGCAGACCCCGACAACTGGTGGTTTTCTGATGGTTGCTTGACATATATCAAACTTAGCAAAGATGCAGACCCGAAAGCAGTAGAAGCAAAGTTTGTTCCTATCGTGCAAGAGGAGGCCGGTGAGCAACTTGCCACCTATAACTCCGATGCCAAATATTATTTGCATCCTTTAAAAGACTTGCACCTGTATTCCAACTTTATGGATGAGCCAGGTCCTACGGGGGAAGGTGGCACCGTGTATTTACTGATTGGTATTGCCTTGTTCATCGTAGTCATCGCGTGGGTTAATTATATCAACTTAGCTACGGCCCGTGCGTTGGGTCGTGCGAAAGAGGTGGGCATACGTAAAACCATTGGTTCACTACGCAAACAGCTTGTGTTTCAGTTTTTCATGGAGTCGTTTTTGTTCAACGGCCTTGCGTTGATTCTTGCGGTTATCATTACCTCCCTTTCCATACCTTATTTTAAATCCATAACTGGCCAAGAATTGGCCTATGACTTTGTTTTCAACACTAGCTTCTGGTTGGGATTGGTCGTGCTTTTTGTGCTAGGGGTGGTTTTATCGGGAGCTTATCCCGCTTTGGTTTTGTCACGTTTCAAGCCGGTTGAAGTCCTAAAAGGAAAGATGACGGGCACCAAGCAAGGTTCCACACTTCGAAAGTCCTTAGTAGTGTTCCAGTTTGCGGCATCCCTCTTTTTGTTGATTGGCACTTTTTCGGTCTATCGTCAAATTAATTTCATGAAAGAACAGTCCCTTGGACTTTCCATCGAACAAACCTTAGTGGTTCGGCCCCCAGTAGTAACCGATTCCACCTATGCCAACAAAATGGCTTCCTTTAAGCAGGAACTCCTTAAATATCCGGGCATCAAAAACGTGTCTTCGGCGACGACAGTACCGGGACAACCTGTGGGGTGGAACGCCGGAGGCATCCGCTTGGTTTCACAAACGGAAGCAGAGAGCCAACAATATCGTGTGATTGGCGTAGACTATGACTATTTATCCCAATTTCAGGTAAAACTTATTGCGGGAGAACCTTTTTCAGAGGATTTTGGGGATACGAACGTGGTGATTTTTAATCGTTCGGGCGCAAAGCTTTTGGGCTTCCCCAATCCTGATGAAGCCGTAGGGCAGCGAATTGAGTTCTGGGGGAACCAGTACACGGTTGTAGGCGTTTCTGAAGATTTTCACCAAGAATCCCTTAGAGAAGCCTATGAGCCTTTGATATTTCGATTAATTCCTGAGGTTGAAGGCTACTACGCCATTAAAACCGATGCTCAAAATGCCAGCACTGTTCTGTCTTTGGCCCAAAACAATTGGGAAACATTTTTCCCTGGCAACACTTTTGAGTATTTCTTTCTGGACGACCACTTTAATGCCCAGTACGAAGCAGACCAGCGTTTCGGGAATGTATTTGGGATTTTCGCTTCATTGGCCATCATTGTGGCCTGTTTAGGGCTCTTCGGTCTCGCTTCTTTCACCACGCTACAACGCAGAAAAGAAATTGGGGTTCGAAAGGTATTGGGCGCTTCAGTTCAAGGAATTTTGAAGTTGCTTTACAAAGAGTTTTCCCTCCTATTGTTTTTGGCGTTTATCATCGCGATTCCCATCGCCTGGTTTACCATTAACAACTGGCTTTCTGGATATGCCTTCCACACCAGCATGAGCTGGGCCTTGTTCATCATTCCATTTGCAACCATCATCATCATCGCGTTCTGCACCATAAGTTTTCAAACGATTCAAGCATCGCTAGCGAATCCTGTGGAGAGTTTACGAACCGAATAACACCAAAAAACAAACCGTCATGCTCAAGAACTATTTCATTATCGCTTGGAGGAACCTTCGTAAAAACAAGGCGTATACTTTTATCAATATCGGTGGGCTCGCCATAGGGCTCGCCGTCGCTTTGCTTATCGGACTTTGGGTGAAAGATGAGCTTAGCTACAACAACTATTTTAAAGAGAACGACCGAATTGCTCAAATTTTCCAGCATCAAACCTGGAACGGAAGCACTGATACAGGTCCTGCCATACCTCGGCCTTTGGAAACGGTCCTCCGCGACGAGTACAATGACAATTTCGAACACATTGCGATGAGTTCGTGGCAGTCATCCCAATACTTGGAATACAAAGACACTAAAATCCAGCGGGAAGGGAATTTTATGCAACCCGGTGGTCCGGCCATCTTTGATTTAAACATCATTTCAGGAGAACTCGATGGGGTTCGTGAATTGAATTCCATCATGTTGGGTGAATCTACGGCAAAAGCCCTTTTTGGGGACGAAGACCCCGTCGGCAAGACCATAAAAGTCAATAGTCAATATGATGCCATGGTGACCGGGGTCTATGAAGACATCCCATACAACAATTCCTTTAACGATATGCAGTTCATTGCCTCTTGGGACAAATATGTTTCCTTGTTCCAGTGGGTTAAAAACGCGGAAGACCAATGGGGCAACAATTCATTTCAACTGTTTGTTAGAATTAAGGAAAACACCTCGATGGAAGAGGTAACCAACCGTATTAAAAATGTCAAAAACGACCACAATGAAGATACGAGAGAGTACAACCCTCAAATGTTCCTTTTTCCAATGGAGGATTGGTATTTGCGAGGTCGTTTTGAAGAAGGAAAACCTGCCGGCGGCAGAATCACCTACGTCCGTATGTTCGGTGTTATTGGAATCGTAGTGCTTTTATTGGCTTGTATCAACTTTATGAATTTGAGCACGGCGCGGTCGGAAAAAAGAGCAAAGGAAGTCGGGGTACGAAAATCACTGGGGTCTAAAAGAACACAGCTTATTGGTCAATTTTTGGGGGAATCCCTTTTGATTGTTATGATGGCTTTTGTTCTCGCCGTTTTAATAGTGTTATTATCCTTAAACGGATTTAATGAATTGGCCCGAAAAGAAATTGTTTTCCCTTGGTTAAACCCATTCTTTTGGGTCATATCCCTTTTGCTAATTGTTATTACAGCGTTGCTTTCCGGAAGCTATCCTGCACTGTATCTCTCCGTATTCAAACCCGTAGAGGTACTCAAAGGAACCTATACTCGTAACAAAAAAGGTGCTACGCCAAGACAGATTTTGGTGGTCACCCAGTTTGTGGCTTCGGTAGCCTTTATTATCGGCACTTTGGTGGTACTTCAGCAAATTAACCATACCAAGAATAGACCTGTTGGATATAATAAAGAAGGTTTGGTGCAAATTCCAACCTTCAGCACGGACTTTATCGGCAAGCAAGATTTGATGCGGGAAGAATTCCTGAAATCTGGCGCCGTAGTTTCCATGGCGACATCAAGTGCTCCAACGACCGAAATCTGGTCGAACCGTTCTGGATATACTTGGGAAGGAAAACCAGAAGATTTACAAGAAGATTTAGCGTGGACCGAGGTGTCACCGGAGTACGCTAGCACATTGAACCTTAAAATTCTTGAAGGACGTGACTTCTCTCGGGAATTTGCAAGTGACTCGAATGCGATTTTGATTAACGAAGCTGCTGTAAAGCATATGGGGTTGAAAAATCCTATTGGGACCATAATTCGACCATCCGATGAAGATAATGAGGAGGAAGACAAACTCGTCATTGGTGTAGTGCAAGATGTAATCTCACAATCACCCTACGAACCTGTAAAACAAGGGTGGTATGTGTTCGACAAATATCAAAACTTTAGTTATTTCAATGTTCGGCTCAATCCTGAAAAGAGCGCGAGTGAAAATCTCGCCGTGATTGAAAAAGTTTTTAAGGAACACTTCCCAAACCTTCCTTTTGTATATCAATTCGTCGATGAACAGTACGGAATCAAATTCAGAGGCGAAGAACGCATCGCCAATTTGGCAGGTATCTTCACTATTCTGGCCATTTTCATCAGTTGTTTGGGCTTATTGGGGCTGGCCTCTTTTGTTGCTGAACAGCGCACCAAAGAAATCGGGGTTCGAAAAGTATTGGGCGCCTCCATTACCAATGTTTGGCAAATGCTCTCCAAAGACTTCGTACGACTGGTTGTCATTGCCTGTGTTATAGCCATTCCAATCGCTTACTTTTTTATGAGTGATTGGCTTAAGGAATATACCTATCGAATAGAACTCTCTTGGCTGACCTTCATTGGCGCAAGTGTAGGTGCACTCATGATCACCTTAATTACCATCAGCTTTCAAGCGATTAAAGCCGCAAAAGCGAATCCCGTCAAAAGTTTACGTACGGAGTAGAACATCAAAAACGAACTATCATGTTAAAGAACTATTTCATCATCGCTTGGCGAAACCTCAGCAAAAACAAAGCCTATACCTTCATCAACATTGGTGGGCTAACCCTTGGTATTGCGGTTACTTTGATTATTGGGCTATGGGTGTACGATGAACTCTCCTACAACGATTACTTTGAATCGAACGACCGTATCGCCCAGGTTTTTCAATCGCAAACCTTTAATGGCAATACCGGTACTGGGCCTGCCATTCCCTTGCCTTTGGAACCGGCTCTGCGCGATGCTTACATGGACAACTTTGAATATTTGTCCATGGCCTCTTGGAACTACTCTCAAACACTGGAGCACAACAACAGCACCTTTTCAATGATTGGGAGCTACATGCAAGATGAAGGGCCCAAAATTCTAAATCTAGACATCACTAAGGGGAGTGAGGAAGGGCTGCAAGACATAAACTCCATTATGATTTCAGAATCAACTGCTGAAATCATTTTTGGAGAAACCGACCCCATTGGAAAAGTCATAACACTAGATGGGCAACACAAGCTAACGGTGACTTCAGTGTACGAAACAGTTCCGCAGAATAACTCCTTTAGCGATATGCAGTTTATTGTTCCCTGGAAAAAGTACGTAGCCACTCAAGAATGGATGCAGGACTCCATGGACAATTGGGGGAACAATTCGTTTCAAATGTTTGTAAAACTGGCGGATAATGTCTTGTTGGAAACTGCCTCAGAGGCTATTCGAAACGTCAAGAAAAATGCAGAAGAAGAGGTTGCGGAATTCAATCCGCAACTATTCCTCATGCCCATGAAAGACTGGTATCTACGCTCCAATTTTGAACAAGGGAAACAAGTCGGCGGACGTATCAAATATGTATGGTTGTTCACAACTTTAGGAGTCTTCGTTTTAATATTGGCCTGTATCAACTTCATGAACCTCAGCACGGCACGGTCCGAAAAAAGGGCAAAAGAAGTTGGGGTTCGCAAGGCAATTGGTTCCCAGCGCAGACAATTGGTCAATCAGTTTCTGGGAGAATCGTTTTTGGTGGTCAGCATCGCGTCAGTGGTTGCAGTGCTCCTAGTCCTCCTTTGCATGGACAGTTTTAACGAGTTGTCGCGTAAAGCCATTACCTTTCCATGGAGTAATCCTTGGTTTTGGCTTACTTTCTTGAGCTTCATTGTTTTCACGGCTACCCTTGCCGGAAGTTATCCCGCTTTGTTCCTTTCTTCATTCAACCCTGTAGAAGTGCTGAAGGGAACGTTTCGCGCTGGCAAAAAAGCCTCTACGCCTCGTAAGGTTCTAGTGATTTTTCAATTCACGGTTTCCGTGGCATTCATCATTGGAACAGTTGTGGTTATGCAGCAAATCAATCACGCCAAAAATAGACCTGTGGGCTATGAGCGAAACGGACTAATTCAAGTTCCTGTTTTTAGTAGTGACTATGAGGGGAAATACGATTTGATGCGTGAACTATTAATAAAATCTGGTGCTGTGGTAGAAATGTCATCTTCCAGCAGTCCAACCACCCAAATATGGTCTACACGTTCCGGATTTACTTGGGAAGGCAAGCCCGACGGGTTTCAAGAAGATTTTGATTGGACCTACGTTTCTGTGGATTTCGCACGATCCCTAAATCTGAGAATTGTCCAGGGTAGAGATTTTTCTAGAGATTTCCCTTCCGACTCCCTTGGAGTACTTATCAACGAGACCGCTGTTAAATATATGGGGCTTACCAATCCCATTGGCAAAGTCATTCGTGATGATAGCGAAGAAGACCCAGACCCTCCAATGACCATTGTTGGTGTTGTTCAAGATATGATTGTCCAGTCGCCCTACGAACCCATTAAGCAAGCCTTATACGTATACAATCGTGAAGATGAAAGCTCATACTATAATTTGAGGTTGAACCCGAAGAAAAGTGTACGGGAGAATCTTGCCATTGTTGAGCGGGTATTCAAAGGCGAGTTTCCAGCGTTGCCTTTTCAATTTGACTTTGTAGATGAGCAATACGGAAACAAATTTGCCTCGGAAGAAAGGGTGGGAAAACTATCTGGAATTTTTACCGCATTGGCCATTTTAATCAGCTGTTTGGGGCTGTTTGGATTGACCTCTTTTGTTGCAGAACAACGCACCAAGGAAATTGGGGTGCGCAAAGTATTGGGTGCGAGCGTCATCAGCGTATGGAACATGCTCTCAAAAGATTTCCTCAAGCTAATCATGATTTCCTGTCTTATCGCCATCCCTTTGAGCTTTTACATTATGCACGGTTGGTTACAAGACTATCCCTATCGTATCACCATGAAATGGTGGATATTCTTCTTGGCAGTGGTTGGCGCGGTATTCATGACCTTGGTCACCGTGAGTTTTCAATCCCTACGTGCAGCGCGCGCCAATCCCATAAAAAGTTTACGAACGGAATAGCAGGAACAAAACAATCATCAAAAAAACGAACTATGACATCGAGTTATCTTAAAATCGCATGGAGAAATCTAAATAGGAACAAATCCCTTTTCATCATCAATGTGGTAGGGCTTACCTTAGGTATCGCCTCGGTGATTTTGATAAGTTTGTTTGTTCTTGATGAACTCAGCTACGATGCCTTCCATGACCAATCCGACCACATTGCCCGTGTCGTCTTACGAGGGCAAATGGGTGGTGAAATCATCAAAGAAGCGGTGTCGCAAGGGCCCGTTGTGCAAACCTTGGTCGATGAATTTCCGGAAGTAGAAACAGGAACCCGCCTTCGACAAATGGGGCATCCCTTGGTGGTTTATCAAAACGAAGGGCATCGTGAAAACCGTTTCGCGTACGTTGATGCCAACTTTTTTGAGGTCTTTTCATTCGCTTTCCTAAAAGGGAATCCAGCCACAGCGCTCACCCAACCCAATCAAATAGTAATCACCGAAACCCAAGCGAAGAAGTTTTTTGGCGATGCCAATCCCATCGGAAAGGTTTTGGAACTAAGCGAATGGGAGCAACAATTCACGGTTAGTGGGGTTGTTGAGGATATTCCCCAAAATTCCCATTTGCGATTTGATTTGTTTGGTTCCATGTTGGGTTGGGAACATTCCAAAACCAACAACTGGCTAGAATCCCATTACCATTCTTACGTGGTCTTGCAAAACCCTAAAGATCGTATTGCACTGGAATCCAAATTTCCTGCGGTGCTTGATACGCACATGGGACCCCAAATGGTGGAGGCCATGGGCATGTCATTTGCCGAATTTCAGGAAAAAGGCAATGCGCTTGGTATATTTTTACAGCCACTGACCGAGATTCACCTGCATTCCGATTTTGCTGAAATGACCAATCTTTCAGAGGGTGGCAACATCAAGACGGTGTATGCTTTTTCTATCATTTCCATATTGATATTGTTGGTGGCTTGTGTCAACTATGTGGTTTTGGCGACCGCAGGCGCTTCCAAGCGCGGTAAGGAAGTTGGTGTAAAAAAAGCACTAGGTTCTGATAGAGGTCTGTTGATTCGTCAATTCTTGTTAGAGTCCGTTATTGGTGTGAGCATTGCGGCTATACTGGCCATAGTTTTGGTGTTGATAGCGCTACCCTTCTTCAATACCATATCGGATAAAACCCTTACCCTTGGTCAACTCATCAGCCCACAAAATATCCTTTACCTTTTTCTATTTGTACTGCTGGTGGCTGTATTGGCTGGAAGTTACCCTGCCTTTTTTCTATCCTCATTCAAACCAGTTCAAGCCTTGAAGAACAAATTGGGCGCTGCCGGAAAAACCAAAAACGTGCGTAGTGGCATGGTGGTTTTCCAGTTTGCTGTGGCCATATCCTTGATTATCGCAACCTTGGTTGTGAAGCAGCAAATGGATTTTATCCTCAATAAAAACGTAGGGTTTGAAAAGAACAGGGTCTTAGTGTTGAAAGATACTTGGAAGCTTGGGGATAAAGAAGCTGCTTTCAAAGAAGAGCTTTTGAAGGATTCCAGGGTAAAACTGATTTCCAATTCAGGGTTCTTGCCTGCGGGTCCCACAAGTGACAATGTTACCTCTATTTATCCCGAAGACCGGTCAGATGAACTCCGCAGAACCACAGTGTATCAAATAGACGAAAATTACATTTCGGCTATGGGAATGGAAATTATCCAAGGACGCAATTTCTCGAATGATTTTGAAGCTGAGAATAACAAGCTTATCATTAACGAAACCTCAGCCAAAATTTTAGGTTTTGAAGGAGATGCGGTGGACAAGTTGGTGACCATGTCCATAGATAATTCCGGGACTACTAAAAAACATCGCATAGTCGGGGTGATAAAAGACTTCCATTATCAATCCCTTTACCAACCCGTTGAACCTCTGATTATGGTATACCAACCCAATCCAGGTTTAATTGTGAAGACCGCTTCTGCAGATATTGCGGCTTTGCTGGCGAATACCGAAACCCTTTGGGACCAATTCAACCCTTCAGAGCCATTTAGTTATGGTCTTTTGGACGATTTGTACAATCAAATCTATGTCAAGGAACAAAAAATGGGGCTTGTACTTCAAATCTTCACCTTTCTCTCCATTTTAATTGGATGCATGGGGTTGTTTGCCTTGGCAACCTTTGCCGCCGAACAACGCTTAAAAGAAATTGGGATACGAAAGGTGCTTGGTGCCTCTGTCGCACAAGTTTTGTATATGCTCTCCAAAGACTTTCTAAAACTTATCGTCATTGCATTTGTGGTCGCCGTGCCACTCGGGTATTTTCTGACCCAACAATGGCTTCAGGAATTTGCGTATCGCATTGAAATGCAATGGTGGGTGTTTGGCCTTTCAGGTGTGTTGGCCATTCTCATTGCACTATTCACCGTAGGATGGCAGAGCTTTAAAGTGGCTATCATGAACCCCGTGAGTGTTTTAAAAGACGAATAACCAATCAAAAAACAATATCCATGTTCAAGAATTATTTAATCATAGCTTGGCGTAACCTCGTTCGCAACAAAACTTTTTCACTACTCAATATTTTAGGGTTGTCCGTCTCCTTTGGTGTAGCGGTCTTACTTTGTTTGGCTTCCTTATTTGAGCTTTCGTATGACAGTTTCCACGAAAATGCTGATAACATTTATCAACTCTATTCCAGTGAGCAATTTGTGAAAGGGCCCGAAGTTTCCTTATCGAATCCAGAACCCATGGCGCAGACGGTTAAAAATGAGATTCCTGGAGTTCATGATGCGGTTCGCTATTTGGATGATTCAGCCTTATTGGTACAAGGTGAAAACAACTTTCCTTTAGACGGAGCATGGGTAGACCCAGGTTTCTTTTCCATGTTCACCTTTCCGGTAGCGGAAGGCAATCCGCAACCTCTAGCTGAAAAGTCACACGTAGCCATTACCAAAGCAGCGGCAAAGAATGTTTTTGGAGATGCCAAAGTACTGGGTAAAACGATACAACTACTCATCGACGGGGAACAGAAGTCCTTTGAAATCACCTCTATTCTAGAAGATGTACCTGAAAACAGCTCTCTGGGCTTTGAATTGGTCATCAATTTTGAAAACCATGCCGAGTATGAAAATAGCCTCGGACAATGGAATCAAAAATATCATGAGGTTTACGTACAACTGGAGCCCAATATGCCTCCCGCCACCTTCCACAAAAACTCAGTTGAGGTCATGAAAAAATACTTGGGTGATTCCATTGAAAACACCATTGCTCAAGGGACCCCACCGGATGCCGACGGCAATTATGTGTCATTACGTTTGTTACCCATGTCAGACCGGGAGTCCATGATGGTCAAAGATGGGCTCGTAACAGCCAATCACAATATGGTGTATTTGCTTTTTGGAGTTGCCTTTTTGATTTTAATTATCGCTTGCGTCAATTTTACCAACATGAGTATTGCCAAAAGCGTACAACGTTTGAAAGAAATCGGGATGCGCAAAACCTTGGGGGCTCCCAAAAAACAACTCTTTGTGCAACTATGGTGCGAAAGCTTGATTGTTTTTATGATTTCTGCTTTGCTCGGCATTGTTCTAGGTCGTATTTGTTTGGACTCCTTCAATACCATCTTTAGGACAAACGTTTCGTTAGAACAATTTTTAAACGTCCCCCTACTCCTCGAATTCGTTCTTTGTGTGTTGTTGATTACGTTTTTATCGGGTGGATACCCTGCGATGATTATGTCAAAAATGGGGACCATCCAGGCCCTAAAAGGAAAATGGGATTCCAACGGGAAAAACCGTCTCCGGAACGCATTGATTGTAGTGCAATTTTGTATTTCCATATTGTTCATCTCGGGTACTTTGATTTTGTGGCAGCAGACCCATTACATGAAGAACAAAGACCTTGGGTTTAATAAGGATTTCGTGATTTCAGTGCCTTTGAGTGGAAACGCAAGTTCGTACGAATTCGTTGAACTATTCCGGAATGAGCTCATCAACCAACCTGGAATACTTTCCGTTAGTGGAGCAGATGACAATCTTGGTTACGGAAGGGATGGAAGCATCAGCAAAAGCGTAATGGGTTTTGACCACAACGGTAAAAATGTAAAGACCAACGTACTTACCGTGGATGCGGATTATGTAAAAACCCTTGACATCAACCTATTGGAGGGTAGAAGCTTTGATGCCTCAAGAGCTGCCGATAGTTTGGCTTTTATCGTGAATGAATCCATGGCCAAAGATTTGGGTGAAGAAAGGCCTCTGGAAGCGACAATTATGCTGGATAGTATGCCTTTTAAAATCATCGGTGTGGTCGAAGACTATCACTTTGAAGAGCTAAACAAGAGCATTGAACCCATTACCCTAATAATGAATCCTTCATGGGGACTTTATTATGCCTATGTAAAAGTTGCTCCACAGAATCTTACCAATTCCTACGAGTTCATTGAAAAAACGTGGAATCGCCTACAACCTGGAACGGAGTTTCGTGGCTCCTTCTTAAATGAAAATGTAGATAGAACTTTTAGAAAGGAAAGAGCTCTCACCACAATGATTACAAGTGGTTCCGTCATTGCCATACTGCTAAGTTGTATTGGCCTATTTGCCATCTCCTTGTTGGTCGTTTCACAACGGACCAAGGAAATCGGGATTCGAAGGGTCATCGGCGCCAGTGTCACCTCGATTACCTACTTGTTGACCAAAGACTTTTTGAAACTGGTCGCGATTGGATTCGTGATAGCCATCCCTTTTGCCAAATGGCTTGCTGATGCTTGGCTGGAAGACTATGCTTATCGCATTCAGTTATCACTCTGGTTGTTCTTACTGCCAGGACTCATTGCATTATCCGTTGCACTTATCACCATTGGGGGTAAGACCATTAGTGCTGCTAGACAAAATCCAACACGAAGTTTACGAACCGAATAAATCAATCATATCACGAGAATTATGCTAAAAAATCACTTAAAAATTGCTTGGAGAAACCTCAGAAAAAACAAAGGCTACGCCCTCATCAACATCGGTGGGTTGGCTTTGGGCTTTGCCATTACCTTACTCATCGGATTGTGGATATACGACGAGTTATCTTTTAACAAGCAACATTCAGACTACGACCGTATTGCCGAAGTATTGCAAAATGTTGACTTTGACGGTACCATTGAAACTTGGGAGAGTCAAAATTACCCTTTAGGCGATGCGTTGCGGACGGAATATGGAACCTATTTTGATGAGGTAGTCATGTCGACTTATCCAAGACGTTCTATTTTTAAACATGGGGAAACCGTGGTTGGTGAAATGGGCACGTTTATGGAAGATGGGGCTCCTACAATATTGGATTTAAAAATGCTACATGGCGCTAAAACTAGTTTTGGTGAACCCAATTCCATTTTTTTATCTGCCACGCTAGCGAATTCTCTTTTTGGTGAAGAAAATCCTATCGGGAAAAGTTTGATGATGAACAACGAAACTTCACTAAAGGTTGCTGGTGTTTATGAAGATATGCCTCGTTCTTCCAATTTTCGAGATGAGACGGGCTATCTCGCCTCTCTGGATTTACTTATGATTGGTGCAGGACCCAACAAAAAGGGGTGGCTCAACAACTGGTTGATGGTGTTCGTTAAAATTGTCGAAAACGTGACGGTTGAACAAGCTTCAGCAGCGATTAAAGATGTCAAACTGAACAATGCCGGTGAAAAAGAGCTGCAATCCAATCCACAATTGTTTTTGCATCCCCTTTCCAAGTGGCGTTTGTATTCTCATTTTGAAAATGGGGTTAGCATTGGTGGCCGAATTACGTATGTCTGGCTTTTTGGCTTTATTGGAGCCTTTGTTCTTTTTTTGGCATCCATCAACTTCATCAATTTGAGTACTGCACGTTCCCAAAAACGTGCGGAAGAAGTTGGTATTCGCAAAGTGATAGGGTCTTCCAAAATTCAACTGATTCAACAGTTTTTTATGGAGTCCCTTTTGGTGGTTTTGTTATCCTTCTTTTTGTCTTTGATTCTGGCACAATTGGCCTTGCCGCTATTTAATGACATCACGCAAAAGGATGTTGGTATTCTTTGGGGGCACCCAATGCTCTGGGTTATGTTTTTGGTTTCTGTAGGATTGGTTGGGATACTCTCTGGACTTTATCCAGCATTCTACCTTTCTAGCTTTTTGCCCATAAAAGTGTTGAAAGGATTGCCAAGAACAGCTGGTGGAAACGTTCGTTTTCGCAGGGTTTTGGTCATATTGCAATTTGTAGTGTCAGTTACTTTGGTTATTGGAACTTTGGTGATTTATCAACAGATTCAATTCGTGAAAAACAGGTCACTTGGATATGAGGTGGAAGGCTTGATCATGGTACCAATGCAAACAGATGAAGTGAAAAAGAATTATGAAGCCTTTCGCAATACCCTTTTGGAAAGTAATGCCTTTTTAGAAGTCGCGAGGTCAGAATCTCCCGTTACCAATACATGGTACAGTGATTTTGACTTCAATTGGAAGGGCAAAGACCCTGGTTTCAGGGATAACATCTTCCGGGGTTTGGTCAATCACGAATTCGGAAAAACGATTCAGTGGAATATTTTAAAAGGACGTGATTTTTCCAAGGCCTACGCAACGGATTCCACAGCTGTAATTTTAAATGAAGCTGCTGTGAAATACATGGGTTTTGAAGACCCAATAGGCCAAATTATTGAAGCCCCTTGGGGAGAAGAACTTACTGTAATTGGAGTGGTGGAAGATATGATTACCCAATCCTTGTACGAGTCGAATAAGCAAACCATGTTCCGGTTTGACCGCTACCAACAGGCCAATCTCATGAACATCAAATTGAATCCAAATACCGACTTAACGGAGGCGATGAATCAACTCAGTACAGTGTATAAGCAATTCAATCCCAATACGCCCATGGAGTATACTTTTGCTGAGGACCAGTATGCTGAAAAGTTCGCTTTTGAAGCGCGCGTCGGGAAGCTTTCAGGCATTTTTGCAGGCCTTGCTATATTCATCAGTTGTTTGGGACTTTTGGGGCTTGCTTCCTTTGTTGCAGAGCGGCGCACCAAGGAAATTGGCATTCGAAAAGTGCTTGGCGCATCGGTTTCCATGCTTTGGCAAATGCTTTCCAAAGAGTTTGTTGGACTCGTATTATTGGGTAGTGCTTTGGCCATTCCGCTTGCTTCATATATGATGCAACAATGGCTCAAGGACTATGAATACAGAACTGAAATATCTTGGTCCCTTTATGGTTATGCTGCTTTGGGCGCCGTGCTCGTCACTTTGTTGACCGTAAGCTTTCAAACGCTCAGGGCCGCACAAAACAATCCTATTAAAAGTCTTCGGACGGAATAAAAAAATACAATTATGCTACTACAACTCAACAACATTTTTAAATGGGTCAACTCAGGCGGTCAAAGAATCTTTTTATTGAAGGATATCAATTTGACCGTGGAAGAGGGAGAGTTTATCTCCATTATGGGCCCTTCGGGTTCCGGAAAATCCACCTTGCTCTACGTACTGGGCATGTTGGATGGTTTTGACGAAGGGGAATACCACTTCTTGGAAGAACCGGTACATACCATGAAAGAAAAACACCGCTCCAACCTTTATAAGGAATACATCGGATTCGTTTTTCAGTCCTATCATCTTTTGGACGAACTTACGGTTTGGGAGAACCTTGAAATGCCACTGCTTTATAAAAAGATGGGTAGTGCCGAACGGAAAGCCAAAGTGGCCGATATGCTTGACCGTTTTAATATTGTGGCGAAAAAAGACTTGTTCCCACCGCAACTCAGTGGAGGACAGCAGCAATTAGTTGGCGTGGCTCGTGCTTTGATTTCCAACCCCAAATTAATTTTGGCGGATGAGCCGACCGGAAACCTCAATTCCAAACAAGGCGAAGAGATTATGGAGCTTTTCAAACAACTAAATTCTGAAGGGGTGACCATCATACAAGTGACGCATTCAGAGAAAAATGCTTCTTACGCGTCAAGAGTTATCAATCTGTTGGATGGGAGAATGATATAAAAAACGATAACACTTCTCGGTATCAAATATGAGTGGTAGCGGGTTTTACTCACAAACCTTTCGGTTTGTCACTTAATCCGCTATTACTTATACCCTATTATCACCATTCAAATTCGCAACGTTCCCTTCAGGACAATTTGAGCTTTGCTCTTTATCGTCATATTCTTCTCATCCAATAGTTCGACTTCCATAAATCCGGTTCTTTCTGAACATTGAAAGGAATTCATCTTGGACTTGTTCAATTTCTTTCCCCAATACTTTGCCAAAAAAGTATGTGTTCCGCCTGTAACGGGGTCTTCATTGGTTCCACTCCAGGGCCAAAAATACCTGGATTCAAAGTCGAATTCCGCTTTGGTTGAAAGTGCTGTCACCAATACTCCGTTAATTTCGTCATGAGACTTTTTTAACTTGTCAAAATCAGGAGTTAGGTCTTTCAATACTGCTGCACTCTGAATTTCGAGTAACAATATCTTGGTTTCAGAATTGTAAACGCTATTTTTTATTTCCTGAATTCCAAGAGCCATAAGTAATTCAAAAGGTGCTTCTTGGGGGACAGTCTCATAAATTGGGAATCCCATTTTAATAAAATCCCCATTCCGTTCAATGGGTAGTTTCAAGTTTTGAATGTTCACAAAATTGAGTGAATCTTGTCCGTTTCTTTCAAAAAGAACTTTAGAAGAAGCGAGCGTCGCATGTCCACATAATGGTATTTCCATTACCGGTGAAAAGAATCGTATCGGATATTCATTGTTTTCATTAAGCGCTCCGATGAAGGCCGTTTCGGATAGTCCTAATTCTTTCGCGATTAAAAACATTTCCGAATCAGATAAATCATTCTTTACAATGCATACACCTGCAGGATTTCCTTTAAAAGGTTTGTCTGTAAATGAATCAACGATATAGGTTTCTATTTCTTTCATTCTTGATTACTTGGTTCTAAATAGGTACTGATGATATCGAAACATGTCCGGCACACCTAGGTGAAGTTCGGGAATTTCAGGTAAAATCACCCAACTTACTCCCCACTAGACTTCCCAAGGCAACACCCATTCCACCCAAACGGACCCCACAAAACACGTTTGGTGAAAGTGCTTTAACAATCGGCTTCTTTTGCGTGCCTACGCCCATAATGCCGCTCCAACGTTGCGCAACTTTAACCGGCCGTTCAGGTAAGATTACTTCCCGTAACAGTTTATCGAGTGCATCTTGAATGGTGGAGGTGATTTCCATTTGGGTTGTCTCTTCAGCCTTGAAATCCAAGTTACGTCCACCTCCAAGGAGGATTCGATTATCGATATTCCTGAAATAGTAATATCCTTCATCTAGATGAAAGGTGCCTTGGATACGCAAATCTAGTATCGGTTCGGTTACCAAAACCTGTGCCCGAGCTGGTTTTACGTTAGCTTGGGGCAGTATCGTACTGGCAAAACCATTGTTGGCTATGAATGCTTTCTTGGTTTCGAAGGTCAACGCTTCACATGCTACCGTAACGGATTGTCCATGGTCTTCCCACGCTTTGACTTCAATTCCATTTAATATTCGGATGTTGGCACGCAAGCATTTTTGAATGAGTGCGTCCATCATATCACCTGTGTCAATCTGCCCTTCTAAAGTATGTGAGATGTAGTTGGAATGAACTCCTTGAAAAGTAAAACGATTTGGAGCAATCTCAAAAGGTTGTTTTTGAAAGACTTCTTCCAAAAGCTGATTTACATAGGGAATCTGCTGAAAACAGTTTTCTCTTAAAGCTTCATCCTTTTCAAGAAACACTTCGTGCCCCATGTGTTGTTCGTATCCCAAAGCATCATCCCCTAAAAGATTTCTAAGCCTTTGAATTCCTTCGTAACGTTGCCTGACCAGTTCAACAACCTCATCTTCCGAATGGGTTTTTAAATCCGATAACACTTCAGAAATACTGCCAAAACAAGCAAAACCAGCGTTTTTGGTACTGGCACCGTTCGGTAAGACCCCTCTTTCCAGAACCAGGATTTTACTTTTCGGATATCTTTCACGAAGTCGCAAGGCACAACAAAGTCCTACAAGACCACTGCCAATGACCGTGAAATCTACTTCAGAAAACCAAGTTTTATGTTCCCAATAACTAAATGTCAAAACACAAAAAACCCCGATTTGCGTCGGGGTATATTTTAATATTGATATTTTTCACTGATTTCAAAATCCTCCATGAATTTGGTGGTGTAATTCCCTGCCAAATAATCCGGATGGTCCATCAATTGTCTATGGAACGGAATGGTAGTTTTGATACCTTCAATCACGAACTCATCCAAAGCCCTGCGCATCTTGTTAATCGCTTCTTCGCGCGTTTGTGCTGTGGTAATCAACTTCGCAATCATGGAATCGTAATTGGGTGGTATTTTATACCCGCTGTATACGTGGGTATCCAAACGAACGCCATGGCCACCAGGGGTGTGCAATGTAGTAATTACGCCAGGTGATGGTCTAAAATCGTTATATGGGTCTTCTGCATTGATTCGACACTCAATGGAGCATAATTTGGGAACGTAGTTTTTTCCTGAGATAGGAACCCCTCCCGCAACCAAAATCTGTTCGCGAATCAAATCGTAATCAATAACCTGTTCCGTAATCGGGTGCTCCACCTGAATACGGGTATTCATTTCCATAAAGTAGAAATTACGATGTTTGTCCACCAAAAATTCCACGGTTCCGGCACCCTCATACTTAATATACTCCGCGGCTTTGACCGCAGCTGCGCCCATTTCTTCACGCAGTTTATCCGTCATAAACGGTGAAGGGGTCTCTTCAGTCAGTTTTTGGTGACGTCGTTGTACCGAACAATCCCTTTCCGAAAGGTGACAGGCTTTGCCGTACTGGTCTCCTACCACTTGAATTTCAATGTGACGGGGCTCCTCAATGAGTTTTTCCATGTACATTCCCCCGTTGCCAAAGGCTGCAGTTGCTTCCTGCACGGCACTTTCGAAATTCCCCTGTAACTCATCTTCATTCCAAATGGCTCGCATTCCTTTTCCACCACCGCCCGCGGTAGCTTTTATCATTATGGGATAGCCCATATTCTTAGCTTCCTTCTTAGCATGGTCAACGTCCTTAAGCAAACCTTCAGAACCCGGAATGGTGGGTACACCAGCTTTTTTCATGGTTTCCTTGGCCGTAGCCTTGTCCCCCATTTTGTCGATTTGCTCGCCTGACGCACCGATAAACTTAATCTCGTGCTCCGCACAAATTTTGGAGAACTTCGAGTTTTCGGAAAGAAATCCGTACCCTGGGTGAATCGCGTCAGCATTGGTGATTTCAGCAGCTGCAATGATATTGGGTATCTTCAAATAGGATTCGCTACTGGGGGCCGGACCGATACAAACCGCTTCGTCGGCAAAGCGAACATGAAGACTTTCTTCATCGGCTTTTGAATATACTGCCACGGTCTTAATGCCCATTTCCTTGCACGTTCTAATGATGCGAAGTGCAATTTCCCCTCTGTTGGCAATCAATATTTTTTTGAACATAACTTCACGTTTAAAAATTCAAATTCCAAGCACCAAATTCCAAGTTTTTGTATCGGGATTTGGGATTTGAATATTGAAATTTCTAACTAGGGTCAACTAAGAAAAGGGGTTGGTCAAATTCCACAGGGGAAGAATCTTCAACCAAAACTTTCACGATTTTACCAGATACTTCTGATTCGATATCGTTGAAAAGCTTCATGGCTTCAATTACGCAAAGCACATCGCCCTGACTAATGGTACTACCCACTTCCACAAAAGGTGGTTTATCTGGAGAGGGCTTACGATAAAAGGTTCCGATAATTGGAGATTTTATCGTGATGTATTTTGAATCATCTTCGGTCGAAGCCGGAGTCTCGGCAGCAGGAGGTGTTGCTGCTGGAGCAGGTGCCGCTGGTGTTGCTGCTGCCGGGGCTGCAGGTGCCGCAGCCATTGGAATCTGCTGTACGATGGTGGTTTCTGGAGCCGATACTCCTGAACCCGTTCGGATGGTGATTTTTACGTCTTCCATCTCCAGTTTCACCTCACTCGCACCAGACTTGGCAACGAACTTGATTAAACTTTGAATTTCTTTGATATCCATTTGAAGGGTTTTAGTTAGTTGTGCTTTTAAGAATTATAGGCCCATTTCAAATAAATGGCGCCCCAAGTGAATCCACCACCAAAGGCGGCAAAAATAAGGTTGTCTCCTTTTTTGAGTTTGCTTTCGTAATCGTTCAAAAGCAAGGGAAGCGTCGCAGAGGTGGTGTTTCCATATTTATGGATATTCATCATCACCTTTTCATCCGATAATCCCATTCGGTTCGCAGTAGCGTCAATAATACGCTTATTCGCCTGATGCGGTACCAACCACTGAACATCATCATGGGTTAGTTCATTACGGTCCATGACCATCTTTGAAACATCGGCCATGTTTGATACGGCAAATTTGAAAACGGATTTTCCGTCCTGTTGCACATAGTGCTGTTTGTTCGCCACCGTCTCGGCACTAGGAGGCAAAATAGATCCTCCTGCTTCTATTTTCAAGAATTGACGTCCAATACCGTCTGATCGTAAATGCTCATCTTGTAGACCCAATCCTTCTTCATTGGGCTCAAAAAGTGCAGCACCTGCCCCATCTCCGAAAATAATACAGGTCGTACGGTCGGTGTAATCAATAATTGAAGACATTTTGTCGGCGCCAATCAGCAATACTTTTTTGTATCGGCCTGATTCGATATAACTAGCTGCAGTGGACATCCCATAGAGGAAACTGGAACAAGCTGCTTGCAAATCGTAAGCAAAAGCATTAACCGCACCTATTTCGGAAGCTACATAAGCTGCCGTAGCGGCAACTGGTAAATCGGGAGTGGCCGTGGCTACCAGAACAAAATCAATTTCTTTGGGATCGAGTCCTCTCTTTTGGAGGAGGTCTTCTGCCGCCCTTATCGCCATAAATGACGTTCCGGCATTTTCTTCTTTTAGAATTCTACGTTCTTTAATACCCGTTCGCGTAGTAATCCATTCATCATTGGTGTCGACCATGGTTTCCAAAATTTCATTGGATAAAACATAGTCGGGTAGGTATGCTCCCACAGCGGTGATAGCTGCTTTCGTTTTTTTCATACTAGTGCCTTTTTTTGTCAAAAACGTTGAAATTTGACCAAAAAGTGATGAAAATTAGTCAATTTCTTCGAATATTGAGCTAAAACTGGTTTGTTTTTACATTTCAGTTTTCTCCATAAAAAAACTCCCGTGTTCTAAAACGGGAGTTCCATAAATGCTTTGCGCTAAACTTAGGCCGCAGATTCTTCCTCAGTTTTGTCTACCAAAACTTGACCGCGGTAATACAATTTACCTTCATGCCAGTGAGCACGGTGGTATAAATGCATTTCGCCAGTTGTTGAATCCTTGGCGATAGTAGGCATGCTAGCTTTATAATGTGTTCTTCTTTTATCCCTGCGGGTTTTTGAAGTTTTTCTTTTAGGATGTGCCATTGTTTCCTATTTGTCCGTTAATAATTTTTTCAAATCATCCCATCTGGGATCGTTATCTTCAGAGGATGATTTTTCCTCTTTGGGTTGCAATTCATTCAATTTGTCCAACACTTTCGATTTCAAGCTTCCGTCCAAAACACCAGGATGTACCTTTTTTTGAGGAACTGCCAAAACCGACATTTCATATACGTATTGCGCAATATTGAGTTGATGTTCTCCGTGGGGTAGAATCAAAATTTCATCATTTTCATCGTCGTAAAACTCCCCAAACTTGACTACCAATTTTAAATCTCCTTCAATAGGAAGGTCGAAAGGCTCTCCCGTAACATCGCAATCGACATTGACTGTTCCGGTGGTGAGCAATTCCAACTCCATCATATTAGACAATTTGTTCAAAACCGCCTTGTTTTGCAAGGTAGCACTATTGAACTCTTGGTATCCGAAAGCATCAAAGAACGTATTGTCCACGGTAAAGCCATACTCATGTTTTCCTTGTTTCAAACCCGAAAAAGGAATGGTGAATTCCTTTAGCTCATTCTTCATGGTCCACTGATGGTTTTAACCGCTTTGCCTTTAAGGCGGGTGCAAAGATACTATTTATTTAAAAACGTGCAATTTGTAAACTGTATTTCATTTAAAATTGACCCGTTATTTTTTGGTTCTTTGTTTTTGGAGTGGATTCTTTGTCAATTCCTGGTATTCTTTTCGCTGTTTGAAAATCTTTAGGGCAGAAAAAACTGCTTCTTTGAACGAACTTGGGTCCGCCACTCCTTTGCCTGCGATTTCGTAAGCTGTTCCATGGTCAGGTGAGGTACGAACTTTATTCAAACCTGCTGTATAATTTACGCCTTTGCCAAACGAAAGGGTTTTAAAAGGAATCAGCCCTTGGTCATGATAGGCCGCCAAGATAGCATCAAAACTTTTGAAATTGTTCGACCCAAAAAAACTATCCGCAGAATATGGACCATATACCAAGGAGCCCTCCTTGAAAAGTGCTTCTACCGCTGGTTTCAGAATTTTGTCATCTTCTTCACCAATAGTTCCATTGTCTCCGCTATGCGGATTGATTCCCAACAATGCGATTTTCGGTTTTCGAATCCCAAAATCCATTCTCAATGATTGTTCAATGGTTTTGACTTTTTCTCGAATGAGTTTTGGAGTAATGCTTTGTGCTACTTCTTTTACAGCGATATGATCGGTAAGTAAACCCACCTTCAAACCATCCGTTATCATAAACATCAAACTGTCACCCTCCAACTCGTGGTTGAGATAATCCGTATGTCCAGGAAAGGTAAAAGTGTCGGATTGCACATTGTTTTTATTGATAGGTGCTGTCACCAGAAGGTCAACATGATTCTGTTTTAATGATTTTACTGCTGCGGTCAAGGATTGAATAGCATAGGCCCCACTCTCAGAAGTCGCCTGTCCAAAATCCAGCTTTGGTTCATTTTTGGAAATGTTGACGACATTCAATTTCCCGTCCACCGCCTGAGCAGGTTCTTTTACCCCATTGAAGCGAATATCAATGCCCAAGTGGTTCTTTTGGGAGGATATCATCTTGTTGGAAGCAAAAATGACTGGAGTACAAAAGTCAAGCATTCGCGAATCCTCAAAAGTTTTCAGCGCTACCTCGCAACCAATTCCATTTGGATCGCCGATAGAAATGCCCAACCTGATTTTTTCCTTTTCTTTCATATGGTGTAGTCGCCCAGTATTGGCTAATTTTATCCTGTAAAATTACTCAATTAAAAAACACATGTTCACAGGAATCATCGAGACCTTGGGAAGGGTTGAAAAACTAGAGAAAGAGCAATCCAATCTGCATGTTACCATTGCCACACCCTTAGCCAAGGAACTCAAAATAGACCAAAGTGTTTCCCATAATGGCGTATGCTTGACCGTAGTTGAGCAAGATGAAGATTCTTATACCGTTACCGCGATTGAAGAAACCCTGAACAAAACCAATCTGGGCACTTGGTCCGAAGGAGACTGGGTGAATTTGGAAAGGGGAATGCAACTTGGAGCACGATTGGATGGTCATATCGTTCAGGGGCATGTGGATCTGACCGCACGTTGCACTGCCATTGAAGAAGTAGAGGGAAGCTGGACTTTTAGTTTTGAATATGACCCCGGTTTTACCCAAGTAACGATTGAAAAGGGCTCTATAACCGTAGATGGGGTGAGCTTAACGGTTGTGGATTCCAAAAACAATGGATTTAGTGTTGCCATTATCCCTTACACCTATGAAAACACCTGTTTCAAAACCTATGAAATAGGTTCTATCGTAAACTTGGAGTTTGATGTTATCGGAAAGTATGTGGCGCGACTTTTAGAACTTCGAGCTTAGTTAAGAAAGATTGGCCAACCTTGAATAAAAGGAATGGTCATTCTATTGGATAGATATGCACGGGAACAATTCGGTTTCCAATATCAGAAGACGTCTTTCATTTTTCGCCAAACCCTTTGAAGGGCTATTGCCGAAACCAAAATCACAAGGGTTAATATGGCCGCCAATCCGTAATTGCCATAAATCCAATTTCCAGTAGCAAAAAGACAACCATACACTAACACGGTGCCGATAAACATGGCCGTAATTCCTGAAGGCACCGACCATTTTTGGTTATCTACAATATTCGCTTCTTTTCTGATTTTAGCCCAGCCTGGTCCTCCAGGTTGTGTTTTTTCATAAAACTTTTTTAGGGTCTCTTTGCTTTCAGGCTTCGTGGCATACGTAACTACAAGCCAAACGGCTGTTGTTAGAAGCACAACCAATAAAAATTTGCTCCAAGAAGGAAATGGAGCGTCTTCCGCCAAAAAAAGAACGTCTTCATATTGCCAAAAAAGTATGGAAATAAATCCTGAAAAGAACATGGCAACAATCTCACTCCAGGCATTGATGCGCCACCAAAACCATCGCAAAATAAAAATCAGACCTGTCCCAGCGCCAAACATAATAATGATGTCAAAGAGCTGTACGGCGTTGGTAAGCGCCAAAGCGAATAGGGCGCTGAGCACCATGAGTACAACGGTTGTAATTCGCCCCACGTTAACGAGTTCCTTCTCCGAAGCATTCTTATTTATCTGTTGCTTGTAGAAATCATTAACTACATAAGAAGAGCCCCAATTCAGGTGGGTGGAAATAGTTGACATGTATGCGGCCCCCAAGGAAGCCAAGACAATGCCGAGTAATCCGGAAGGAAGTTTGGTCAACATGGCGGAATAAGCCAAATCGTGCCCCAATTTACTTTCTTCAATATTGGGAAAAGCTTGCCGAATACTTTCCAAATCGGGAAATACCACCAACGAAGCCAAAGCAACCAGTATCCATGGCCAAGGACGGAGCGCATAATGCAAAATGTTAAAGAAAAAAGTTGCCCCCACGGCATGGTTTTCATTTTTTGCGGCCAACATCCGCTGCGCAATGTAGCCCCCGCCCCCTGGTTCTCCTCCTGGGTACCAAGAACTCCACCACTGCACTGCAATAGGGACAATGAATACCGTTATTAAAGCCTCTGTATTTGAAAAATCAGGAAGTATCGACATCTTACTTTTGACCAAGTCATTTTCCAAAATATTTGATAGCCCCCCAACTTCTGGAATATTGACCAAATAGATGGCACCCCCAATAGCGCCTGCCATCGCCAAGAAAAAAAGTACAAAATCAGTATACACTACACCGCGAAACCCTCCAATAGCACTGAAAATCATAGTAATCGAACCGGCCACCAAAACAGTCGTAAGTGAAGATATACCCAACATAACTTGTCCTATTTTAATAGCGGCTAAGGTTACCGCAGACATCGCCATGACATTGAAAATAATGCCTAAGTAGAGCGACCGGAAACCCCTTAAGAACGCAGCAGGTTTTCCGCCGTATCTCAATTCATAGAATTCCATATCAGTGGCCACATTTGATTTGCGCCACAGTTTCGCGTATACAAAAACGGTCAACAAACCAGTCAATAGATATGCCCACCAACCCCAATTACCAGATACCCCGTCGGTACGGACAAAATCCGTAACAAGATTTGGCGTATCTGTTGAGAATGTAGTGGCCACCATGGAGAACCCCAAAAGCCACCAGGGCATATTTCGCCCGGATAAGAAATATTCTGTAGTATTCTTGCCTGATTTTTTGGAAACATAGAACCCGATGCCGAGTACCAGTGCGAAAAAACCAAAAATTATGGCGTAGTCAAGTGTTTGGAGGTCCATATCTATCAGTTGGTTGTGTTTAAAGATAGTATTTTTGACTGTTCTATTTTTTCAAATGTCCCTAGCCATACTGCTTTCTCTAGAACCTTCTCAGACCTGGTTTCCTTTCCTTTTCGCCGGACTCGCGGCTTTTCTTATGGGGCTTTCCAAAGCAGGATTGAAGGGACTCTCTATTTTTAACGTAACCCTGATGGCTTTGGCTTTCGGCGCAAAAAGCTCCACAGGTCTCATCATGCCCCTTTTACTGGTTGGCGATATTTTCGCGGTTATCTTTTATGGTAAGTATACCCAATGGCGTTTGATTTTAAGGTTTTTGCCCTACATGGTTTTCGGGATTTTGATAGGGGTTTTTGTAGGAGAAGATATGCCCGAATCGGTTTTTAAGCCAGTAATGGTCTCCGTCATTCTTTTGAGTTTGGGTATTTTGATTTGGTGGGACCAAAAAAAGAACAAAAGTGTTCCCAAGCATTGGTCCTTTACGGGAGGTCTGGGTATTGTAGCGGGCATATGTACCATGATGGGTAATTTGGCTGGTGCCATGACCAATATTTATTTCTTTGCCATGCGCCTACCCAAAAATGAGTTTGTTGGTACCGCAGCATGGTTGTTTTTTATCACCAACTTTTTTAAACTACCTTTTCATATTTGGGTTTGGCAAACTATCTCTGTTGAAACTTTATGGATAGACTTAAAGCTATTTCCCATAATGGTATTGGGGCTTTTTTCAGGGTTGGTTTTAGTTAGAAAAATCAATGAGAAGAATTACAAGCGGTTCATTTTGGTAGTCACAGCCTTTGGCGCATTGGTGTTCTTGCTTCGATAAAACATAACCTTCTCTTAACATAAACCTTAGTAAAACCTGATTAATTTCCATCGGCCCCTATCTTTATTCTTATGCTACAAAGGGATGCCAATATGAAACTCAAGGTTTTTCTTTTCTTTTTCACTTGGACCTTTCTTCTAAAAGGACAACAAGAAGGGATGCCCTACTACAGGGTGTACAAACCCAATGAGTATCAGGGACATCGTCAAAATTGGGCCATAACGCAAGATTCAATGGGAACGATGCACTTTGCCAATGAAGGGCTACTCAGTTTTGATGGTGAAAATTGGCAACTTAATCCTGTTCCCAACCAAAGACATCTTCGCTCCTTGGATTCGGGCCATGGTAAAATCTATGTTGGGGGAAATGATGAACTAGGCTACTTTGAAAAAATACATGGTAAATATGAATTTACTTCGTTGGCGCACCACGTTCCGGATAGTTTGAAAAGCTTTGACCGGGTTTGGACCACTAAAGTGCACGAAGATGCTGTTTTCTTTCAAACTGACACCTTTGTGCTTCGAATCTCGAAAGATGGTAAATCAAAAGTATGGCCGTTTGTAAAAAACAACGTCTGGAAGCTATTAAAGGTCAACAATCAAATCCATATTGATATCCCAAAAAAAGGGTTTCACCGATTAAACGAAAAGGATGAATTTGAGCTTATTCCCAATGGTGAAAACTTGCGATGGGTAGGAATGGAATTTTTTATTCCTACGGGGCAAGGCTGGCTTGTGGAACAAAGGGACACTTTAAAAATCTTTGATGGGGAACGTTTAAGGACTTTCAATCATGAGGCATCCCAAATCTTGCTGGAATTTGGAGTAGACAATGGGATGAAAACAAAAGAGGGTCATCTAGTCTTCACCATGCGAAAAAAAGGCGGAGTTGTGGTCTTAAATGAGCAGGGCAAGTTGCTCCATCACTTCAAAAAGGATAACGGTTTTAGCAATGAGCTCGTAAGGAATCTATATGAAGACAAGGAAGGATCAATCTGGTTTGCCTTGAATTCGGGCGTTTCTCGAATGGAAATAACCTCTCCTCTCCGATTTTATGATGAAACCCTTGGCCTAGACGGTACTGTATTCGCCATTCAAAGATTCCAAGAGAAGCTTTATGCAGGAACTTCGACGGGTTTAAAAGTTTTGACCGATTCTAGATTCGAATACGTTCATGAAATCACGGCTTTAATCAAAGACCTAAAAGTTGTCCAAAACCAACTGATTGTTGCCACCAGTCGGGATGAACTTTACGCGTTGGATAGTTCTGGAAAAATAGTTGTCATTAATGACTCGAAGACAGGTTCCAAGGGGATTACCTTAGAAATTCTCCCCTTGAAAGAGGATGCTTCTTCAATGATTGTTTTGTTTGAAACAGGGATTTACCAAGCGAAATGGGTCGATGGAGATTGGAAAGTCTTGGAACATCTCAACGGTATCTTTGGAGATGCGGAACACCTTTTTCAAGTTCAGCCGGGTGAACTTTGGGTGCATACTGGTGTACGAGGAGTATTTCGAATTCTTTATGACCATCATGCAGATGGAACAATCAACCTTGCCGATGCGACTGTTATGAACTATCAGGAAGAAAAGGGTGTTCCCCAAGGAGTTATTACCATGGGTGCTGTCGGAACCCATATTTTCATCCAATCACAAAACAATACTTCATTTCAAAAATTCAATCGCGAAAAAGACGCGTTTGAAAACATCCCCAACTTAAAAACCTTGGTAGGTCTTGAAGATGGTCATATTGAATTGATACACAGCGAGACAACCAAAGAAGGTGAAACGTTATGGTTCAAAGTACGCCGGGGCTTCCAGTATTTTATGGTGCAATCCAAACAAGAAGGGAAAAACTATTCACATAGGACCATTCCTTTAAACCACTATGCCACGCAGCAGGGCGACCCCAGGGGAGAAAGTTCGTTTTATGCCGAAGCGGAAACTGTCTATTTCGGAGGTATTCAGGGTATCGTAGCCTACAACTATCCAAAAGGTGCGTCTGCTATTACAACACCCAAAACCTACATAACCCGCATTGTCACCTCTGATACCACGTATTTTGATGTTTTAAAGCCTCATATCGTAAAAGAACTTCGCTACAATAACCAAAATTTGTCCTTTGCCTTTTCTACCACAAACTTTAAAGAGGCTGAGAACAGGTCCTATCAATATCAGCTAGAAGGTTTTGATTCAAATTGGTCCGAACCCACAAAACGGTATACCAAAGAGTACTCCAGCTTACCATCTGGAGACTACGTCTTTAAAGTACGAGCTCTAAATGACAATGGGGTTTTCGGACCTGATGCATCTATTGCTTTTACCGTAGCTAGTCCTTGGTTTTGGAATCAGTTTTCCATCCCTATTTATTTACTGCTGCTGGTTCTTTTGATTTACGGAGTAAGTCATTGGCGCAACCTTAATTTGAAAAAGAAAAATCTACGCCTTGAAGAAGCCGTGAATCAGGCTGTCGCCCAAACCCAAAGACAAGCCGATGAAATTGCTGAACTCTACAAAGTCAAGAATCAGTTTTTTGCGAATATCTCCCACGAACTACGAACCCCTTTAACACTTATTTTAGGGCCTTCTACAGATTTGCTTGAAGATGATAGTTTGGGGAAAGGTCAAAAAAGCAAACTCGGTTTTATTCAAAACAACGCAAAACGTTTGCTTCGACTTATTAATCAGCTATTGGATTTATCCAAGCTTGAGGCCGGTAAAATGACGTTAAGGGCACGACAACAAAATATTATTAAACTAGTTTCAACCATTACGGAGTCTTTTCACTCTATGGCCATACATCGGGAAATTGACTTACGGTTTGAATCAGACCTCGACACCCTTTTCGTGTTTTATGATGCCGAAAAGTTTGAAAAAGTCCTTATCAATTTACTTTCTAACGCCCTAAAATTTACCAAGCACCATGGATTCATAAGGGTGACTGTTTTCAAAATTGAAGATACTTGTGTCATCGAAGTCAAAGACTCTGGAATAGGTATTAATGCCGAACAATTGCCCTATGTTTTTGATAGGTTTTTCCAAGCGGACAACAGTGAGTCGAGAGAACACGAAGGTACTGGTATTGGGCTATCACTAAGTAAAGAAATGGTTGCCCTGCATGGAGGGGAGATTTTAGTGGAGAGCGAGGTGGGAAAAGGTTCGGTTTTCCGTATTCAACTTCCTCTTGGCAAAGACCATTTAGAAGAACATGAGTTAGTACAACTGGCAATACCTCACCAACCCAAAGTTGAGGATATGATGACAGCGATATCGGAACCTGAACCCAGTCAATTGGAAAGTGGTGCCGAAGAACGTTTACTGATTGTAGAAGACAATCAGGAGATGCGCGCCTACATCAAATCGCACCTCGAAAATAATTTCCACATTTTAGAAGCTGAAAACGGTCTGGTTGGTTTTGAAACCGCCAAAAATGAAATGCCAGACCTTGTTTTATCTGATGTGATGATGCCACAACTGGATGGCATTCAACTTTGTAAAAAATTAAAGCAAGACCCCGCTACGGCACATATTCCAGTAGTGCTCCTTACCGCAAAAGCTTCTGAACAAGATAGAATTCACGGATTAAAGATTCAAGCTGATGCCTATCTCGCCAAACCGTTCAATAAAGTAGAACTAAGCGTTGTTGTCCAAGGGCTCATAGCAAACCGAAGAAGATTGCAAAAAAGGTTTGCCGATTCGACTTTGATTTCTCCAAAAGATATTGCCGTGACCAGCATGGAACAGCAGTTTTTAGAGAATTTGGTCGAAGCCATCGAAGCGAATCTTGGAGACGAACATTATAGTATTGAGCAACTGGCCGATACGCTTAACTTCAGTCGTTCTCAGCTACACCGTAAAATGGTTTCGATAACCACATTAACGCCTAGCTTGTATTTGCGAAAGTATCGTTTGGAACGTGCCAAAATCTTGTTGGAAAAGGGTGCGGGACGGGTCGCTGATATTGCCTATCAAGTAGGTTTTTCAAGCCCTTCTTACTTCACAAAATGTTTTGTGGAAGCCTTTGGCACTACCCCTAAAAATATCACCAAATAGGGCTCTTGCGACCTCATTTATAGTTTTTGCGACATCGTTTACATTCCTCGAATTTGATTTTTTATCGTGCGACATAGTCACTTGTTTTTGCAAGTAACGTGATAGTTCTTTCCCGCATTCGGTCATTCCTTTGTCCTCGAATTACTGCAGTAAAATCCTCATTTACAGACATTAAAAAAGAATACATGAAAACAACCTTTGCAAAAAAGCCGACAGGCAATAAGCAATTTACATTCATGTCCAGCCTATCAAAAACAAAACGAGTGAGCTGGACCGGATACAGAAGGTATGACAACACAACTTTTTTCAATTAGAAAAAGGACAAGGTAAAATCAAATTATAAAAACAATCAAAATGAAAACAACAATAAAAATTCTAAGTTTCACCATTTTCTTTATTTCAGCATGGGCTGTTGGACAACAAAAACCAGAGCCGACTTTTGAAGTTGCTGGAAGTATGGTCAAAGCAATTTACTACCACGAAAACGGACAGATTGCACAAATTGGGTGCTTTAAAGCTGGCAAACTCCAAGGGGAGTGGGTTATGTTTGATGAAAACGGAACCAAAATTTCTTTAGGTTCATACAACAAAGGAGTTCGTTCCGGTGAATGGTTCTTTTGGACTACCGACGGAAGTAAACTAAGAGAAGCATCCTATGCCGATGGAAAACTTGTCGCGGTTACCGAGTGGAAAAATACGGATAGGATGGTCCTTTAAAATGGATTCTGAATTTAGCTTTGGAAAGGCTGGGGTTATCCCGGCCTTTTTTCATTTTAAGATTCAAAAAGATTTAAATCATAAGGATTAGTATCTTACCTCAACGAAATTCGAAGCATAATCCTGAACCAAACTTTCATACAAAATACATTAGATATCACCCTGTTCTATGGATGGTGGCAGTTTTCGGTTTGTCTTTTCGCGTTTTTGGGTTTGTTGGCTATTTGGTACCACATTGGTAAAAAACAAAATGATTTTGGTCAAGTTTGGTTGGCTTTGTCCATTTTAAGTTGGGCCTTTTCTGGTTTAGTAGAAATCATCCCTTGGGAGAATATCTCATCCTTTCCCTCGCTTAAAGAAGGACTTCGCAGTATTTTTTCCTTACTGAATAGCTGGTTCATTTTATTGGCATTGCCCTGGTTTCGTTACCTCCCTAAAGCTTTCGCGTCCCTTATTAAATCCAAATATTGGTCTTATGTAATTGGGGTGCCTTTTGTTTTTGCCTTGATTCCCACCGTTCGTAGAATGTTTTCCCAAGAAATTAGTGTTGGGATTACAGAACTTGATGTGTATTATGCCCTACTTACCCTCGTCTTTTTGGGCTTTGTTTTGTGGGAGTCCTTTATGCGACGTAGGCTTCCCTTACTTGGAGTGCTCTCATTGATAACCGTTGTGGTAACCTTGATTGCCCAAGTTTTCAAGCTTTTTGATGATACATTGAACCTTCTATTGTTTTCTGCTATTTTCAAAACAGCGCTTATCATGCTGTTCTTCGCATTAGCGCTGAGTTGGGTCAAAGAATTGACCGAAACCATTATACCCGGACCAGGCCAGTTGCAATTGCATTTTGTAAAATCAGCTCAAAATTCAACCACAAAGAAGATAATCTTGCTGAAAGGTTTTCCAGGAAATGACACGCGACAGGCTGAGTTGACCCCTGCTTTACATAAGCTACTTCGTGTTTTTGCAGAACGAAAATTCTCTTCAGAAGAAGGGTGGTTGGAGATTAAACCCAAGGGATTTGAATCTTCCAAAAAATACGACATCAACGATTACAATGAAATCAAACGATTGATAGGTTGTTTATTGGATGGCGTTTATGGAAAGGACAATTGGGCCAGAGAAATCCATTTTGATGCTTTTAAAAATGCCCTTTTTGAAATGTCGGAAAACCGCGAGCGAAAAATTAGACTCCTACTCCCCAAAAGCAATATCACCTTGAATACTTAGGAAATTCAATGAGTTTTGAGCTTTAGTACTTTCTGACATTTCCATATTCCTTCCGACAAATTCAGATATTTCCCTTGAGGCAATTGAAATTTCGGGAAAACACCGTTCATGTTGATTCCTTTCATTTTCCAATTCATTAAGCTTTTTCTGTCTTCATTTTTTTTGGTTACCTCATCTGAGGGGTTGGACCAACGCATCAATGATGCTTTCATGCCCTTTGCCGAAGCATGGGAACAGTTGATTCTTTCAGAAATACCCCTTTTTGGTCAGCGCATCCCTGTTGTGCTCATCATTCTATTGACCGGGGCTTTGTTTTTTACCATCTACTTCGGATTCGTCAACGTACGCCATTTCAGTACTGCGCTTAGGGTAGTTCGCGGAGACTTCGATGCAATAGAAAAAAGTCATGCCGAAGCAAAAGGTATAAATTCAGGAGAGGTCAATCACTTTCAAGCTTTGACAACCGCGGTTTCGGGGACTGTGGGATTAGGTAATATTGCCATGGTGGCTGTGGCCATTTCCATAGGAGGGCCTGGCGCTACCTTTTGGATGATTCTTGCAGGAATATTGGGAATGTCATCCAAGTTTGTAGAGTGTACCTTGGGGGTTGCCTACCGCGATGTCGATGCCAATGGAACCGTTTTCGGTGGCCCCATGTACTACTTATCAAAAGGGCTTAAAGAAGTTGGATTTTCTAAATTGGGAAAAGTGCTAGCCATTACCTTCGCCATCCTCTGTGTTGGTGCATCTTTCGGGGGAGGGAATGCCTTCCAGAGCAATCAAGCCGCTGCTCAAATCATCGAACGCTTCGATATCACAGGTCCCGCCGCTGGAACGCTAATCGGGGTAATTTTCGCGGTGCTTTCCGGAATTGTTATTATTGGAGGTATCAAACGAATCGCTAAGGTTACGGAAAAGGTGGTTCCGTTTATGGCGATTCTTTATGTTGGAGCGGCACTGTTCATTATTTTCTCCAAAATCCATTTGATAGGAGATGTCTTTTCAGAAATCATTACGGATGCGTTTACGCCAAAAGCAACCATTGTGGGTGGGTTTATCGGAGTGATGATACAAGGGTTTCGACGAGCTGCGTTTTCGAACGAGGCAGGGGCCGGGTCTGCTGCTATTGCCCACTCAGCGGTTCAAACACAATTCCCAGCTTCTGAAGGCTTGGTTGGACTCTTGGAACCCTTTATTGATACCGTAGTGGTGTGTACCATTACAGCAATTGTCATAGTATTGTTTAATCAAGAGGGTGCTTTTGTGTATGGAGACGTCATCAACGGTCAAGTGCTCATGAGCGACGGCAGTAGATTGGGAGGCGTCAACATCACTTCTTTGGCTTTTGAAAATTCCATTACGGGCGCATCTTACTTGTTGGTTGTGGCGGTATGTCTCTTTGCCTTTTCCACCATTCTTTCATGGTCTTATTATGGATTACAATCGTGGCAATATCTATTTGGGCGTGGTAAGTTCAGTAGTCTCACCTACAAGATTATCTTTCTCTGTTTTACGGTGATGGGGGCCGCCATTACTTTGGATGCCGTCATTAAATTCTCTGATGCCATGATTCTTGCATTGGTGTTTCCGAATATGATTGGATTGTTTTTCTTATTTCCGAAGGTCAAGGCAGAATTCAAACGCTATCTCAAGCTCATTTCATGATTGGAAACGCAGTACTTCGCCTCAAAGTACAATAAGCAATCCAACATAAAGAGTTGTTGTTGCGGCCATAAGCCAGTAGGTGAAAAACTCAAAGTTTTCAAAAATTCGCTTCACTTTTGTTTTTTCTTCCTCTATGTTGAGGGAACGAGATTTGGGGGAACTAATCTTCATTTGTCTAGATGATTTGTACATAAAACAAGATGAACTGCACAATTCCCGATGAGCATCACCTTTTTTCGATGAAATGCACTTCAATCCATCGGGTTTTTTAACACTACTATTCTGCTAACCTCTTGATTGGAAATCTTTTGGCTGTAGGAATGACGGTTTGCGTAGTTCAACGAAAAAATTCAATGAAAACAGTTTTAGTACGTTATGAATTTGATGTCCCGTCCTAGCCCCCAACCCAAATCCCAAATCTTTACGTATGAAAAACAACTACCTACGCGTTTTTGTCCTACTTCCTTTTTTGAATTTTGCCCAGACCCAGAAACTTACGTTAGACTTAAATGACGATTTTCGGTACATCAGTGCGCCTCCTGGAGTAACCTTATATATGGTTTCCAGCAACCGAAATCAACTTGTAGTGTCTGGTAAATCCATCTACACAGTAACCACTGAAGTAGACAAGGAAGTGCTCTCATTTCAAATTGAAACTTCAAATGGTCCTTATTTCGGCCCGGTGGTTTTGTTTTATGATGAACAAGACCATCATTTGGAGCCTATTTTCACCAACTATGAGCATTTGAGCGTTCCTAAAAAGGGAAGGTTGTAGTCACCTCTTTATTCACTAAAACATTTTAGTAACTTAATGTTAACATCTCAGTAGAATTATTTGCTTTTCTTTATTTAGATTAAATATAAAGAAGCTGTTATGAGATATGTGCTTTTCGGACTCCTGTGTTTTTCGCTTCATGGATGCTGGTTTCATGACGATACTGCAGATGATGTAGAAGTAGAGCCGGATTTTAGTTTTTATGAGCCAGTCCTTTTGACTCGGACCGAATTCGAAACTTCCGTAAAACTTAAGTCACCTGAGCCCATCATCAAATCAGGAAAAATATATATCAAAGACCGGTTTCTATTTGTCAACGAACTTCGCAAAGGATTTCACATATTTGATAACTCCAACCCTGCCAACCCCGTCAAAATATCTTTTATTTCAGCTCCAGGTTCAACAGACTTGGCAATCCGTGAAAATGTGTTTTACATCAATCAGGCTACTGATTTGATTGCAGTAGAATTTCAGGCGGCCAATAATATGCTCAAAGTTTCTAAGCGGATTCGCAATGCATTTCCAGAAATTTTGGACCCCAATGGCTTCTTTGCAAATAATGTTCCAGAAGAAAGTGTAGTAGTAGATTGGAAACTAAAAAACGAATCGGAATGAAGAGATTAGGTATTTTATGTTCAATAGCTATTTTGCTATTCTCCTGTAGTGCTGATTCTAACGGTGGGACTACATCAGATAGTTCGCAACAATTGGATGGACAAGGTGGGTCATTGGCTACTTTTGCTCTTGCAGGAAACTATTTGTACGTAGTGGACCAATCTGATTTGAATGTTTTTGATATCCGAAATGCTAGCGAGCCTGTTTTGGTGAATAAGGTGGTCTCCATTGGTTTTAATATCGAAACACTATTCGCGTACAAAGATTTTTTATATATCGGTTCAAGAAATGGAATGTTTATTTACAGTATTCTTAATCCCGAGTTTCCAGAGAAGTTATCGCAAGTTGAACATTTTACAGCCTGCGACCCAGTAGTAGCCAATGATACTTATTCTTTTGTCACCTTACATTCCAATACTTTTTGTGGAAATGATATCAATGTTTTGGAAATATATGATATAACCAATGCTCAAGAACCCATGTTGGTTAGTAGGCGTAACCTTATTTTTCCTCGAGGTTTGGGTTTATATGGGGACTACCTTGTTGTATGTGATGACGAAATCAAGATTTTTGATATTTCAGATGCAGCAAATTCCAAGTTGGTACAAACAATTGACCGTTTTGCATTTGATGTTATTATTTCCGGAGACTTACTTATCGCAATTGGGGAAAATGGATTGTTTCAATATCAATTAAGTTCCTCCGAGGGAACCGTAAATTATGACGCTTTGAGCGAAATTGCCATTTAAAGTCCCATGAAAGCAGTTGCCCGTAATGCGGTTCCGTTAGTTTTTTTTCTGTTATGCTCGTTCAATGGATTGAATGCACAAATTAGTGACCACACCTTTGTACTTGAGCACATTCAATCTGACTCTCTTTTTCAGAGTTCACAGCGCATACATGTCCTTACCTTAAAGGAGAATTGGGAAAAGCACGTTAAACTTGGTATTTTCCAGCCTACGCAGGGTCTATCAAAGACCAGTGAAATTGCATCTACTAAGGATGCTGTAGCCGCTGTAAATGGAAGCTTCTTCAATCGAAAAGCAGGAACCGGGGTGGTTTATTTAGAAAGTGAAGGGGTTCCTCTGGCCCAGACCATTTCGGGAGACCTTGATTTTTTGCAGAATGGCGCGATACGCATTACCCATTCGGGAGAAATTCATATTGGTGAAGCCCATCCCGACCTTTTTTATCAAAACTCCACTGAGGAAGCATTCGTTTTGGTTTCTGGTCCACTTTTACTGCAAAATGGAGAGGCTATAGCTTTAGAAAATCATGCATTCGTGACCAACAGACATCCTCGAACCTGTATATGTCAAACGCCCTCCGAACTTAAGTTTGTTGTGGTAGATGGAAGGTCCTCAGTGGCCCACGGCATGCGTCTTCCAGAGCTGCAAAAATTTCTATTAGAGATGGGTTGTGTGGATGCCTTAAACCTCGATGGAGGTGGGTCTTCCACATTATGGAGCGAAAAAAAGGGAATTATTAATGTCCCAAGTGATAAAAATGGTGAAAGGGCCGTTTCAAGTGCTATTCTGATTCTAGAGAATTAGAAGTCTGATTTTCAGCATATTAATCAAATTCTATTTCTTTAAAATTCTTTCTTACCATCTAAAACTACTTTCAACGCGAATTTTTTTTGAAAAAAGTTCATTTTTTTTCAGGAATTCCAGGGAGTTGATTGTTTTATAAGTGTAACTAAGCAAAAAAAGTGTGATGAAAAGTTCAGCCTCAGCTAAAGTCATCAGAATTGAAGAAGACGAGCATATTCAAAAAATGTTCGAAAACTATAACAGACAAGTAAAAGGGTTGTTGATGTTTACGGTAGTGCAATTGGTAATTCTCTTTTCCATTATCTAAGTCGACACGAAATAGCCCGATAAATTAACCTACTTACTCCCAGTCGCTGACCACTGCCTGTTCCCCAAAAACTGTTGGTGTTTTTAAAAGAAAAGTGATTGGAAAATTAGAATAGCAACCGTACAGAGGCGTTAGGCGTGATGCCTAATGCCGATTGTACGAAAGCAGTCGCTTCACTAGGGCTAGTCGCTCGATAATACGTACTCAAGGTATTATCACGGTTGAGTACATTCCAAACGGACATTCCAACTTGTACTTTGCGGGTTTTGCCCCAGTCAAACTCGTATCTGCCTGAAAAATCTGCCCTCAAATAGTCGCGGAGCCTTCCAGCATTTGCTGCAGCGTAATTCACTGTTCCGTTAACCACGGGATTGTCCCAAATGGGTTGACTTAATGGTCTTCCGGTACGCCAGTTCACCCCCGCTGAAACCAAAATCTTCTTCCAAGTATAATTTCCTCCAACGGTGACCGCATGGGTGATATCAAAATTGCTTGGAAATTGTGTTTCTGGGAGTTGGTCAAACGTATATTCAGCGTTCAAATAACTATAATTCAGCCAAACCGAATTGTTCTTTAATTGTTTCCGCATCAAAACATCTACCCCAAAAGCATCATAAGAACCAGGTGTTCGAACAAATTCATATTGGTCTTGAAAACCTTGACTTTGGGTGGTAATACCCAAAACCCTTTTGTAATAGGGTACTGCATTGGCCAACCATCCTTTTTGGTTGTAGCTAAATCCAACTGATGCTTGTCTACTGCGAATCACTGGGATTTCCCTATTATCAGCCAATTGCCATCTCCGTTTTTCCAAACCAAGAAAATCATTTTGGAAATTGATGATTTGTGAAGTGCTTTGGTGTTTGAACTCTCCAAGAAACTCCACATTAAAATGTTTGAGAAAGGTATAATCCAAACTTATTCTCGGCTCAAAAATGAACTTGTTAAAGGCATCAAGGTAGTTGAATCGCATTCCCAAATTCAGTCGCGTTTTTTGGTCTGGTGATAAGACTCCTACTTCAGAAAACAAAGCATGCGTTCGTAAAACACGAGCATCCAAACGGACAAAAAGCGGATTATCCACATTATCCGAATTGCTAACTTTGGTTTCCATCAACTGATAACCGCTGGTCAATTTTAGTCTATCGGAAAAACGAAGTCTAGTGTTCAGTCTAAGACTCGTCTCAGAAACCGTATTTTCCTGGGTTAGCTGCTGATTATCCAAAATGTTGGCATTGCGCGCATCCAAACCATAATCCGTATTGTATAGGTTGACATCCGTTCCAAAATTCTCAGTCCAATCCCTTCTATAGTAAATACCAAACGCTGTGGTCCCTTGGTCTAACCCACTTTCCCTTTCCTCGAGCGTGCCATCAATATCCGCCACCTCATTAAAAGAAAGATTGTTCGAGGTATGGATGAAATTCAGTCGAATTCGGTCCTTGTCCGAAGGGTCGTACAGCAAACGCATGGAGACATCGTAAAAATTAAAATCCAAGTCTGAACTGGGGATGGATTCAAAATTTCGTCCGATTTCCGTGTCCTGAATGGCTCTGTCAAAATAATTCGTGAACGTTGGGGTTTCCACAAAATCGCTTAATGAACGGCGTGTGGCAAACTGAATGGAAGCCCGTTTTCCAATCGGAGTATCTACTGACCCATTAAAATCTATTAGATTAAGTCCAACGCTTCCCTTAGTGTCATAATTCAGATATTCATCGGTTTTCATGGAAATGGTTCCGGAAACCCCATCGGTTTCAGAAACGCTACTTCCATTCTTAATAAGTTGTACCCTTCTCGTAATCTGCGGATTGAACATACTAATGAGGCCGAAAAAATGTCCGGATTGATACATCTTGATATCGTCCCACAAAATGAGGTTCTGGTCATTGCTACCGCCCCGAATATTGATATTGGATACGGTTTCATCAATGCTTTGAATCCCTGGCAAGGCCTGCACAGATTGTAGCACATCATCATCGATAAGACCTGGTAACAAACTGAACTTATTGAAGTTCATTTGGTATGAGCCGTTCTCCAATTTATCAATACCGCGAACAAAAAAGTCTGAGACAGTAACCTCAGCCAATTCTTCTTGGTACGGAATCAGGAAAAGCGTGTCACATTGGAAAACATCAAACAGTTTTACGTTTTTTACCAAAGGTTTAAAACCCAAATGACGAACGACAACTTGGTTGTTCTTGGTTAAACTGTCGATGGAAAAATAGCCTTCTTTATTGGCAATGACCCCTAAGGAGTCATATTGAACGGTAACAAAAGGGACGGATTCTCCGGTATCTTCATCTTTGAGATACCCACAAAGGGAAAGGTCTTTTTCTTTGATAGATATGATGGTTCCCGATAGCAGCTCATAGTCGAGGTTGCTTTGTACATCGAGATAAGTGAGGACCTCACTTAATGACAGAGTCGTTCCCGGGGGAACGACTTTTATAGATTCTACTAAATCTGAGGCGTAGTTAAACTGTACACCATACTGCTCTTGAATTGATTCCAGCACAACGGTTAAGGGTTGTGGTATAGGATTTTGGGCAGTAAGGGTGTGTAAACAGGAAAATAGACTGATACAAAAGACTAGTAACCGTAGTTTTTTACTCACGTTTACTAAAACGCACCATATCGTCCTTTAGTATTTGATAATCAAGTCCAAGAGGCTCACTTACTGCTTTAAGTGCAGAGTCTAGGTCTTGGTGACCAAATCCTCCTGTGAAAAGTTGCTCGTTGGAAACGTTTTCAGTTTGAACTTTTACATTGTACTGACGCTCAAGCTCGGCAAACACTTCAGTTACAGGTAAACGCTTGAAATAGCTCATGCTATTGGTCCAAGCTGGTGAAGCAGCGCGGTTTTTACCAGTGATGATTTCTCCATTAATACGTTGGAAGTCGTCACCTGCTTTCAAAATCTTGGTAATTCCGTTGCTGACCACACGGACAGTACCTTCATAACAAGTTACTTCGAACAAAGAACCTCGTTGCTTTACGTTGAATTCGGTTCCAAGAACACTTACGGTTCCTTCTTCGGTAAGTACATCAAATTTCGCACCTTCAGCGACATCGAAAAACGCTTCACCTTTCAACTCAATCTCCCTGTTATCATCCCAACCATTTGAACTATAGCTGACTTCTGATTGGGCATTTAGGGTAACTTGAGAGGCATCAGGTAACTGAAAAGTTGTTTTTTCAGCGAAAGCTGTTTCTACTTGTGTACTACTGTTATACAGGAAAGCGAAATACAAACCAAACGCGACGACTACGATACTTGCGATACGAAGTACGGGTTGAAACCATTGCATTTGAACAACTTTGGTTTCAGAAACAGCCTCCGTAATGTATTTGTCTTTAAATGTTGCAAAATCGTTGACTTCAGAAAAGTTGGATGCTTTAAAATACGAGGCATCTTCAACGATGTCTTTATAGAAAGAAGCTTCTTCGAGCGCGTCAAACGCTTTTCTTTCTTCTTCAGAAAGTTCGCCTGTTAGCCATTTTTGTATTAAAACGTTCGTATCCATTTTTGATGTCGGTTTGATACTAAAACAATCTCATCCCGTAAATTCCCGAAAAAAATGAAATTATTTTATCTTAAAGTTGTCCAGCTCCTTCCTTAACACGTCAAAAGCTGAGTAAATACGGTACTCTACAACTTTTCGGGTCACTCCTAAAATTTCTGCAATTTCTTCATGTTTTTTTCCTTCTACCTTACTTAAAAGAAATGCCGTGCGTTGTTCTTCGCTCAATTTTGAGAGCACTTGTTGGTACTTTTTAAAGTACTGGTCTTTCTCTAAAAGAAACTCGGGGTTTTCATTGGTCGTGGCTTTCGGTGACTCGGTTTGGTATTTTAAAACAACCTTTTGGTGCTTGACCTCGTTCAACATTAAATTGTTGGCCACGGTATATAAAAAGGATTTGGCTTTATCTGGGGTGACTTTCTTGCAGTTTTCCCAAAGTTTCGCGAAGGCGTCTTGGGCTTTGTCTCCAGGATTTAATCTATCTCCATATTTGTAATAAAGGTAGTCATGGAGGCTCTGGGAATACTTATTATATATGCTTTCAAAAATGCGGCCCTCACAAATATCTTTGTGCAAATCTGTCTTCAATCCACTGGATTTTAAATCAAAATACAAGGAAAAAAAACTTTCTCCTAAAATTTAAGGGGAATTTTTTACGTTAAGTTGTTTATTACATGAATACTAATTCGCGCGTCTAGACTTATATATGGATTCCAAACTAACGATATGTATTGCTTTACTCCTCGCATGCCTTTTGGGCATTTCTTGTAGAAGTGAAGATTTTCAATTCGAGAGTTCACCCCCTGAAGAAACTTTGACTCCGGATTCCAATGCTGCGGATTTACTGTTTCGTATTTCGCTTAACGACGGTTCCATAGATAATGTGCTGGATCAAGCCAATTGCTTTACGGTAAAGCTCCCTGTCGACGTCACCATTGAAGGAAATACACTAACCATTGAAGATGAATCCGATTTTGATGCGCTGGAAACCCTCGCCGAAGATGCCGACGAAGGTTTAAATGCGCTGGAGCTTGTTTATCCAGTAACCTTAATTGATAGAGAATACGAAGAAATTATAGTGGCTTCTGCAGATGCTTTGGCCCAGCAAGCTGAAAGTTGTTTGGGAGATAATGTGGTAGATGAAGATATCGAATGTGTTGACTTTGTATACCCCATAACTGTATTCTTGTTCAATGCTACTACCGAACTCTTTGATTCAGTATCCATTCAAGATGATGGAATGATGAACAGTTTCATCAGCCAACTGAATGAGGAGCAAATCGTAAATCTTCAATTTCCTATAAACGTTGTTTTGAGCGATGGCACGCAAATGGAAATGAGTAGTCAAGAAAATTTGGAAGCCTTTATCGAAAGTAATATTGACGGTTGTGATGAAGACGACGACAACGACCTAGACGATGATGACTGTAACGATTGTACCGAACAAGAACTTAATCAAGCCTTTGCGGATTGTAGTGATTTACGTATCGAAAAATTCATAGTCACCGGAGACCAGCTTCAAAACCAGTATACCACCTTCTCATTTAATTTTAGGGAAGATGGTCATTTGATTGTTGCCAATACGGATGAAACCTACTTTGGCACTTGGTCTGCTGAAGGTGCCCGCAATGAAATTCAAACGACGATTGCCATACCGAATCTTCCTGAATTCTCCGAGACTTGGCGCCTGAATGAAATTTTCTCTTTTTCAGGTACCGAAAACGTAAAGTTCCTATTGGATGGGAATACCTTACAATTCCGAAACTTCTGTAATAATGGAACGCCAACGGGCAATTTGCCGTTGAATGTGAGTTCAGTATTGGTTTCTGATAACTGGCGCGTGGACTCCTATTTCGATGGTACTTCTGATGAAACCCCCCGTTTCACAGATTTCAGTATTGGCTTTAATACTGATGGAACCAGTGTAGTGGTAGCAACCAATGGAACCAATACGGGCGGATTCTGGACCGTGGAACAAGGAAATACTGCATTGGATTTAAACTTTGGAGACAATCAACCTTTTGATGAGCTCAACAAAGATTGGAAACTGAACTTTATTTCCAATACTCGAATAGAGCTAACAGAAATTGGAACCGGACCCACTTTCGCAAAGCTCATCTTGGTCAAATTATAAGGAAACAACAATACCCTAAATAAACAAAGCGCTTAACCTCAGATGCTTACCATTTTATTGGATTCCATGTAACAACCCGGTGTCTTTTGTGCATGGAATCCTTTTTTTAAGCTTAATCGTAACACTTTTATTTGCTGTAGGACGTTTCTTCACTTTTGGTTTTTAATCGAAAAACAGCGCTTTTGGTCATTTTTCTTCAAGAAAAAGGTAGGGTCACCTGTTTTATGAGTGTAAAACGAAACTGACCATGTTGACCACAATCATTATTGATGACTCTACGTTACAACGCCTTGCGACCACAAGGTTCGTTGACGACCACACCAATCTAAATCTTATTGGAACGTATAGTGATGCCCGCGTAGGGCTTGAAGCCGTAAACAGTCTTAAGCCAGACCTTTTGATTTTGGATGTGGAAATGCCTGAATTAGGTGGATTCGACGTGTTGTCAAAATTAACGCATGATTGTCAAGTGATTCTGTATTCCACACGCGCTCAATTTGCGGTGGATGCCTTTCAATATTCTCAAGTAAAGGACTTCTTAATGAAGCCTATGTATAAGCCTCGGTTCGAAAAGTCCATCGAACGTATCTTAAAAAATAGTGTGTCACAACTACGAGAACCACGGACGTTGGGCTCTTTCGTCGAGGTAACATCTTGGTCTAAAGCCAGCTAGTATTTGCTACGCTGGTTCGGGTTTGTAGTTTATGGTAACCCGAGTACCTTCTCCTGAAATGGAATTGATAAACAAACGGCCATTAATGTAACTTATCCGTTCTTTCATAAAAAAGACCCCCATTCCTCCTTCGCTATTGTTTTTGGGTATACTATCCAATACGGAATCGTCAAACCCCTTTCCGTCATCGTCAATAACAACGCTTAATAAGCCTTCCACATAATTGATGGATACCAAAATATAATTGGACTCAGCGTATTTTATGGCATTGTTTACAGCCTCTTGTGTCACCCGATAAATATTAGTTTCAGCCAATGAGTCAAAACGTACATTTTCATCCGCTTTGTTCTCGAACAAAATGTTTTTTCCGGTGAGTTTGTTCAGTTCGACCGTCATTTTTTGAAGGGCCGGAAAAATACCATGATCCTCTAGTTCCGGTGGGGTTAAATTGAAGGTGGCGGTACGTACTCCTTTAATCAAATCGGCCGTCAATTTTTTCAAGTAGGCGATTTTCTCCTTGGTTTTCTCCTTTTGGTTGGTATTGATGGATTCAATATTGAATTTTAATGCGGTCAACATTTGCCCAATACCATCGTGTATGTCTTTGGCGATACGCTTGCGTTCTTCTTCCTGACCATCTACGATTTGACTGGCTTGCAGCTGCTTTTGCTGCATGCGCTCCTCGTAGTTCTGCTTGGTCAGCTCCTCAATTTTCAACTGGTTTTTCTTGCGTTCGGTGATATCTGAACATAAAATCAGAACGCTTTGTTCTAAGCTGGATTGGTGCATCGGAATGATTGACATATCCAACCACAACCGTTTTCCGGTTTTTGTTTCTATTTTGATTTCTTCTGAGCGAATATTTTTCCGCTTGCTCATCAAAATCTCCCTGAGGTATTGCTGCTGACCAGGGTTCTGGGTAAGAATTTCGGAAATAGGAACATTCATTTGAGCAGGTTCCTGTTCCAAAAGGGCTAAAAACTTCTTGCTGATGAACACCACACTACCATCTTTGCGGGTGCTGGCAAAAAGAGCAGCATTGTCAATAACAAAATTCAGTTCTTGCAGTTGTTGCAAGGACTTTTCCTTTTCTTCAAAAAGCCTTTTGATTTCTGTAGCTGTCGCGTCTGATTTTAGTTGGTTTTGAATCAGTTTGGAGATGGTTTCCCGTATCTGGATAGACAAGGGTCGGAAGATAAAGACAACTTCCAAAAACAGTATTAGTAACGAAAACGCCAAGAGCAAGTACTCCTTGAATTTCAATTTTTGAAGCTTCTCCTTGCTCTGGGAATCATATGCGTTTACGATAGCATCCATTTTAGTCAAAAACAAACGCTCATTATCCAATAAAACTTTTAATTCATTAGAGTGGGAGACGGATGCACTGTCCGCACCACTAGCTAAAATAGTTTCCGCAGCATCCACCATCACCTGGTGATGGGGATTTAAATCAGCGAAAAGTGCTAAAATGGTTGGGTTTTGTTCAACCGGAAGGCCAATACTATCATTCCCCTGTTGCAGACCAATGTGTGCCGTTTTCCAAACGCGAAGGGTTTCTTTTAGGTTTTGCACGATGGTTTCCCTCTGCTCTCCATTCACATGATTGATTTCCAGAAGCAATGCTTCTTTCACCAATTTTTGACTAAATGCACGCTGTCGTCCAGCAACGTTAATTACTCTCGAATCATTCAACTGTGAATCCAAATGCTGTTGAATCAAAATCTGCGCGAAAATGACCGTCAAAGCAATAGCCGCAATGGCAAGCAAATACCATTTTCTTACCCTTAAAAAAGTGGCAATGTCAAGGGCTTGTTGCTTCTCGCCTTCCATCATCAGGACACCGCTTTTTTCACTAGTTCGCTTGCCGAATCAGACATGGGCAACTTCAAAGCAGCAGCGTGCCCCCCTTCAGACATTCTACGCCATGTTTTCTGCAAAATATCAATCACTTTTTCGGTATCGTGCTTCTTGGCGAAAGGCTCGAAGTAGTATTTTAAAAAGACTAGGCAGATGACATCTTCCAAAGTTTGGGTCTCTTCGCTGCGTTTTAGTTGCTTCTTAAGAAGTAAAAATTCAACTTGCGCAATGATTTCATATGAGTATCCTACCTTTTCCAATACCGCTCTGGCTTTTTGGGCGTGAAACTTTTTCAAATCCTGACGCCATTTCAGATACCCTACTCGATTCATTTCATAGCTGCTTCTGGGAATTTCCCAGCGACAAATATGTTGGCATCGTGCGGTGAGTTGTAAGGCTTCGGAAGCCTTGGGAGCAAAATCACTCAAGGTTTCGGTCATGCGAAGCGCATAGAGCACTTCTTTGGGGTATTCTATCCCTTCCCAAGTTTCTCGGTTGGGATCATGGCTGTTGGCTTCGTCAAAAAGCTGAAAGGCTTTTGCCAATTTTTCTGAATCGCCCATGCATCGACTTTAGAAATCATTCGGTAAAGCCAATATACACAAAGTTGTCATGAATTTTTACCGGATACGTTGCAATGGATTCCAAGCTGCCATTCAGGTTTTCCCCCGTTTTCAAGGAAAAGGTGTTTTTGTGTAACGGACAGGCAACTTTGGGATGTTCTCCATCCATACCTATCATACCACGAGACAAGACCATTTCCATCTTATGAGGACAAAGATTTTGGCAAGCATACCATTTATTTTTACGTGTAAAGTTAAATACGGCGATTTGCTTGTCTTTGTATTTTACGCAAGCCCCTCCGTTTTTTGGAAACTTTGATACCGCCGCAGCCTTGAACCACACGGTGACCTCTTCAGGAGTTGTAGCTTGATAAGTGTTTAATGCTGAAATCATAATGGGTCTCTTTTCTTACGTCCAGGCTTTGGGCATTTTCTGCTCGCGCATAGGGACAAATTCAATATTGCTATCCGTTTCATCGGAATTCACAAAATGGGTATAACGCGCTCGTATTTCTGGGGTTTCTACGGCTTCTTTCCATTCGCAGGTATAGGTGTCGGCATATTGTTGCATTTCCGCATCCAATTCTTCAGCTATACCTAAGGAATCATTAATCACCACGTTTTTCAAATAGGTAATACCTCCTTCAAGCTTCTCCAGCCAAGCAGCAGTACGGGTTAACGGTGGTGCGGTTTTGATGTAGAACATCAAAAATCGGTCAACATATTTTACAGCGGTTTCCTTGTTAACTTTTTCAGCCAACAGTTCTGCATGTTTCGGATTCGCTCCACCATTGCCTCCTACATAAACATTCCACCCGCCTTCAACCGCAATAAAACCAAAATCTTTACATCGTGCTTCAGCACATTCTCGAATACATCCTGAAACGCCGCCTTTCATTTTATGCGGGGAACGGATGCCTTTGTACCGGTTTTCAATTTCAATGGCAAAGCTCACACTTTCATCCATCCCATAACGACACCATGTAGAACCTACGCAGCTCTTTACGGTACGCAGGGCTTTTCCATAAGCATGCCCGCTTTCAAAACCTTCTTTAATCAGCTCCTCCCAAATCAAAGGAAGTTCATGAAGTTGAGCGCCGAACATATCTATCCGTTGCCCTCCGGTAATCTTGGTGTAGAGGTCATATTTCATACCGATACGGCCCAAGGCCATTAGCTGTTGTGGTGTAATCTCGCCTCCTGCCACTCGAGGTACCACAGAATAGGTTCCGTTGCGTTGAATGTTGGCTAGGTATCGGTCGTTGGAATCTTGAATGGTTTCTTGACGGTTTGGCGTTTCGTTGTATACGCTGGCAAAAATCGCAGCAACGGCGGGTTTACAAACCTCACATCCATCCCCATGACCGACAGCATCCAACAGCTCGTCATAGTCTTGAATTCCCTTTAGTTTGACAATGTCATACAATTCTTGTCGTGAGAAATCAAAGTGTTCGCAGATACTTGTTTTAACCGTTTTTCCAAGACTTTTCAAGCTTTCTGTGACCAAGTCTGCGACCATAGGCTTACATCCACCGCAGCCTGTAGTTGCTTTGGTAGCTTTTGCCACGCTTTTCACATTTTCGTGTCCCGCTTCGAGTACCGCACAGCAAATACCTCCCTTCGTCACAGATTCGCAGGAGCATACCACGGCTTCATCTGGTAAATCCATTACGCTTCCCATAATCGCTCCCTCTCCGCCTCGTGCGCCAAGAATCAAATCTTCAGGGTTCTCAGGTAATGGCATTTCATTCTGCTGTAATTGTAACAACATGTTGTAATCCGATGCATCTCCTACCAGTATCCCGCCTAATAGCTTTTTTCCATCTTTTGAGACATTTATTCGTTTGTACAAGCCTTGCAGTTTGTTTTCAAAAACAATAGCGTGAGCCTCTTCTTCGGAAGTGAAAGGGTTCCCAAAACTAGCTACGTCAACGCCTATAAGTTTCAATTTGGTCGACATGTCAATAGTTTCCGCCATCAGGGTAGAACCACCCAATATTTGGTCCACAGCAACCTGAGCCATTTCATATCCAGGGGCGACCAAGCCGTAAATCATTTGGTTGTAAAGCGCCACTTCGCCGATAGCAAAAATATTAGGGTCAGAGGTCCTCATGGTATTATCTACAACAACCCCTCCTCGAATACCTACCTCCAGGTCGCAAGTCTTGGCCAATTCATCTCGAGGACGAATTCCCGCAGAGATAATTAACATATCAACATCCAACAAATCTCCTTCCGAAAATGCCATACCTTGAATGCTACCATTTCCCAAAATCTGTTGTGTTGCCTTGTTCAAATGCACAGAGATGCCCAATTCATTCATTTTGGCTTCCAAAGCCTTACTACCTTCGTCATCCAGCTGTCTTGGCATCAATCGCGGCGCGAACTCTACCACGTGGGGTTCAAGCCCCATGTCTTTGACCGCTTTGGCGGCCTCCAATCCCAAAAGACCTCCACCAAGAACTGCGGCTTTTCCACCTTCTATACTGGAGGCAAAGTCCATGGTCTGTTCCAAATCTTCTATGGTACGGTATACAAAAACGCCTTTTTTATCCACCCCATCGATAGGAGGAACGAAAGGAACCGAGCCGGTCGCCAAAACCAAATAATCGTAAGAAAAGGTCTTCTCACTTAATGTCGTTACGGTTTTACTTTCCCGCTGAATATCCACAACCCGCTCATGGGTGTGTAGTTCAATTCCATTTTCCAAGTACCATGACGTTGGAGCCAGTGTCAACCTCTCCGCGTCTCCGTTTTCGAAGAACTCACTTAAATGCACCCTATCGTAAGCAACGCGCGGTTCTTCTCCAAACACAACAAGGCGGAATGCTTTACTTTGTTCCTGAGCTACAAATTTTTCACAAAACTTGTACCCCACCATTCCGTTTCCAATCACCAATACCGTTTTCATAAGACTAACTGTTGGTTATTATTGCTCAACAATGTTACGTATTATTACGTATTTTTTAAATGATTTTATCGAAATAATTACGTATTCTTGTTGAAGATTTGACAAAAGCTACCTTTAAATAATCGAAATGACACAATCCAAAAAACAACCTAAAGTTAGTCTAGTTGGTGCAGGGCCTGGAGGTAAAGACCTTATTACTGTTAAGGGTTTGAAGCTTTTGCAAAATGCCGAAGCCGTTCTGTACGACGCACTTATCGATAGTTCTCTATTAGAAAGTGTTCCTGCTCATGTTCCGATAATATACGTAGGAAAACGATATGGTAAACATTCTATAAAACAGGAAAAAATCAACAAATTATTGGTGGAGTATGCTTTCAATTATGGGCATGTGGTTCGCCTAAAAGGTGGAGATCCTTTTGTTTTTGGAAGAGCTTCAGAAGAAATCGACCATGTGGAATCTTTTGGCATTCCGGTCGAAGTTGTGCCTGGGGTATCTAGTGCCATTGCTGTTCCGTCAAGTCAAGGTATTCCTTTAACCAAAAGAGGTGTGTCAAGTAGTTTTTGGGTGATGACTGCCACCAAACGGGATGGTTCGTTCTCAGAGGACTTAACATTTGCTGCGCAGTCATCAGCAACGCTTGTTATATTAATGGGTGTACGGAAGTTCACAGCACTTGCCAATAAAATCAGGCAGTTTCGAGGAGGGTTGACTCCCATTGCGTTGATTCAAAACGGAACACTGTCCGATGAAAGTTGTCGTATCGGCACCTTAAATAGTGCCAACGAGATGTTTTCCTCTGTTGACGTTACCCAACCAGGAATTATAATAGTAGGTAATGTGATTTCCGAGCATCCTGCCTTCTTTGAAGAAGAAATACAACGCGTCTTACATTCAGCCCTTTAAAATACCTTTACCCTTATATTAATAGGTATACCTAGCTTTAGAATCGGTAGAAACCCGTTGTGAGCAACTGCCCATAATTTCGTATTCAACAATATCTGCTATCATTTTTTGACATCTTCCAAATTTTGGAATTGTTGAATTTCCATCCTTGCAAAAATACGTAGTTAACTCTTATTTTATATGTTTCTACGTATTAATACGTAAATAATCTTTTATGTTTGTTTCAAGAATTCAGTAACCCTTTTAAAAACATACGCTTTATGAAATCAATCACAACAAAAGTCTTCGGTTTGGGATTGCTGCTCGCCGTCTTGGCCTGCGGAGGAAAAGCCGATAAAAAAGCCAAAGAAACCGCAGAAGCAAAAATTCCGGAGAGCACTTTGGAAATTGAAAAACCTCAACTCACGTTTGGGTTCATCAAACTAACCGACATGGCGACCTTGGCAATTGCCAAGGAAAAAGGATTCTTTGAAGAAGAAGGTCTTTTTGTTTCTGTTGAAGCCCAGTCCAACTGGAAGAACGTACTCGACCGGGTAATCGATGGGCAACTAGATGGTTCACACATGCTTTCTGGCCAACCCATTGCCGCCGGAGCTGGATTTGGACGCCAGGCCGAGTTGGTAACCCCATTCTCTATGGACCTCAACGGAAATGGTATTACGGTTTCCAACGATGTTTGGTCCAAAATGAAGCCAAATGTTCCCAAAGGAGAAGATGGCAAACCTGTTCATCCCATAAAAGCAGACGCCCTTAAGCCGGTAATCTCAGATTATAAAAACAGTGGAAAGCCCTTCAAAATGGGAATGGTATTCCCAGTGTCTACCCACAACTACGAAATACGCTACTGGTTGGCCGCTGCTGGTATTCATCCTGGAATGTATACGGCTGATAATGTTCAAGGACAAATTGATGCAGAAGTATTATTGTCGGTAACCCCTCCGCCGCAAATGCCAGCAACCCTTGAAGCAGGAACAATTTATGGCTACTGTGTTGGAGAGCCTTGGAACCAACAAGCCGTATTCAAAGGCATCGGTGTTCCGGTGACTACCAACTACGACATCTGGAAAAACAATCCTGAAAAGGTTTTTGTGATGACCAAAAAGTTTGTCGAAGAGAATCCGAATACTGCAATTGCGGTTACCAAAGCCCTCATCCGTGCCGGGAAATGGTTGGATGAACCTGAGAATCGTGCTGAAGCCGTTAAAATTCTTTCCATGCCGCAGTACGTAGGTGCCGATGAAGTGGTGTTGGCGAACTCTATGACCGGAACTTTCGAATTTGAAAAGGGAGATAAGCGTTCGATGCCTGATTTCAATGTTTTCTACAAGTACAACGCTACCTATCCTTTTTACTCAGATGGTATTTGGTTTTTGACCCAAATGCGTCGTTGGGGACAAATTCCTGAAGCCAAGCCTGCCGGCTGGTATGAAGAAACCATCAAGGACATTTACCGCCCAGATATTTGGAAAAAAGCGGCTGAACTTTTGGTGGCTGAGGGACATATTCCAGCCTCAGATATTCCGGTAACAGATGGATACAAGCCTGCTACTTCAGACTTTATCGATGGCACAACCTATGATGCCAAAGACCCAATTGGCTACATCAACAGTTTTGAAATCGGAAACAAAGACGATTCCTCTCTATAACAAACGGTAAAAAATACCATCATGAAGCAAAGTGTAACCGTTACTAAAACACAAGAATTGAAATTGGCCGGTGCTGCCAAGGCAGCGCTGTCCAAGTTCAAAATCAAATTGCCAAAGTTTGATTTGAAGACCCTTTTCAAGAAGGTAATTGTTCCTTTGGCATCCATCCTCCTATTTATAGGCCTATGGCACTTGGGCGCCAAAGCCTTGTACAATATTGAGGCGGATTACAAAATCCAAAAAGCACTAAACGACCAAGGACAAGCTGCTGCGGATGCCATGGCTGCCTGTATTGCCTCTGGTGACATTAGCTGTCAGCCCAATACGCTGCCTTCACCAGCTCAGGTTTGGGAATCGTTCAATACTTTGATTGCGGACCACAAAATCATAAGTGCAGACAAACTCGCTTTCAAGGAAAAAACAGCAGCCTTGAATGAAAAGCGCATCGCTGATGGAAAAGACCCCATTACCTATACCGGAAGACCCTCTTTTGTGGACCAGATTTTCACGAGCTTAAAAACGGTTTTCGCCGGATTCATCCTTGCCTTTTTTATCGCAGTCCCCATTGGTATTATTATAGGTTTAAGCGACACCCTTCGCAATGCATTCAATTGGTTGATTCAGGTCTTCAAACCTGTATCTCCTGTGGTTTGGTTGCTTTTGGTATTCATGATTGTAAAAACCATGACCAAAGATTCCAATTCGGATAGTGCTTTTATCATCTCCTTTATAAGCGTAGGGCTTTGCGCCATGTGGGCCACTTTGGTCAACACAGCAATGGGGGTTTCATCGGTAGACAAGGATTATATCAATGTTGCCAAGGTTTTGAAATTAGGGCCCGTACAGAAGGTGTTCAAGGTCATTTTGCCATCTTCCTTACCCTTGATTTTTACAGGACTTCGCATCACTCTTTCAGTAGCATGGATGGTTTTGATTGCTATTGAATTGTTAGCTCAGAGTCCAGGATTGGGGTCATTCGTTTGGGAAGAATTCCAAAACGGCGCCAACGATTCCAATTCCAAAATCATTGTAGCCATGTTCATTATTGGAATTATTGGTTTTCTGCTAGACCGCATCATGCTAACCATCCAGAATATGGTTTCCTTCAATAAAAATGCAACCGCTTAATCCTTGAACCTATGGCCTATCTGGAACTTAAAAACGTGAACAAGACCTATGGCGAAGGAAAAAGCGCCACGGAGGTTTTAACCGATATCAACTTGACTATTGAAGAAGGTGAATTTGTTGCTATCGTAGGGTTCACCGGAAGCGGTAAAACCACTTTGGTCAACCTTATCAATGGTTTGCTCAAGCCCACTAGCGGAGAAGTTCTTTTCAAAGGAGAACCTGTTGTGGATACCAGTCACGAGCGCGGGGTAATTTTTCAAAACTACTCGCTTTTACCTTGGCTAAGCGTGGGGCAAAACGTAGCTATGGCTGTAAAAGAAGCTTTCCCAAATGAGAAGAAAGCTTTCATCAAAGAACGGGTAGCGCAATACGTTGAGATGGTAAATCTGTCTCCGGCGATAAACAAAAGGCCCAAAGAACTTTCTGGAGGCATGCGTCAACGCGTAGCAGTAGCTAGAGCGCTAGCCATGAATCCTGAAATGATTATTATGGATGAACCTTTGGGTGCTTTGGATGCCCTTACCCGTGGGAATCTCCAAGATGAAATCCTGAAGATTTGGAGTAAGGACAAACGCACCGCCTTGCTCATAACGAATGATGTGGATGAAGGCATTTATATGGCCGACCGAATCATTCCACTACGCCCTGGACCCAATGCGACTCTCGGGCCCGAATTCAAAATTGATATTGAACGACCAAGGGATAAAACCGAATTAAACGACAACCCGGTCTATAAAAAAACCCGAAATGCCATCATTGAATACCTGATGGGCATCGGTGAAGAACGCAAGGCAGTATCCCAGAAGATCTATGAACTGCCTGATTTGACCCCAAAAGTTACGTAGCCTAAATCCCTAAAAACATGGAAACAGAAACCATCAAAGTAAAAGACAACCACGTAAATGGAATTTCTTTTCCTTCCGACAGAATCATGTTGGACTTAAAGGATTTGAAGAAAGTATATCCAACCCCTAAAGGCGATTACGTGGTGCTTGAACACTTGAATCTTCAGATTCTTAAGGAAGAATTCGTAACCATAATTGGCCATTCCGGTTGTGGAAAAACAACGATGCTGTCCATGATTGCTGGGCTAAATCCTATTTCTGGAGGGGACATCGCCGTATTGGGAAACCCTATTCAAGGGCCAGGACCAGACCGAGGGGTTATTTTCCAAGCCCCAAGTTTAATGCCCTGGATGACCGCGTTGCAAAATGTGCTATTGGGCGTTAACCGCGTATTCCCCCACGCCAGCAAGGCACAACGGAAGGACATTGCCAAATACTATTTGCACAAAGTAGGTTTGGACGGGGCTTTTGACAAAAAAGCCAATGAACTGTCCCAAGGAATGCAACAACGCGTCGGCATTGCCCGAGCTTTTGCCATAAAACCAAAGGTCCTTCTGTTAGATGAACCCTTCGGCATGTTGGACTCCCTTACAAGAGGGGAACTACAGGATATTCTCATTGAAATCTGGAACAAAGAAAAAATTACTGCCGTCATGATAACCCACGATGTGGATGAAGCCATCTTTTTAGCCGACCGCGTCGTGATGATGACCAGTGGCCCAAGGGCCAAAATTGGAGATGTTTTACCTATCGAATTTGAACGCCCCAGAACACGAAAATCTGTCTTGGAGCATGAAGACTACTACAAGTACCGCAAACATCTCATCGACTTTTTAGAACATTAAAAACGCATAACCCGCTAAAGCTAACTCATTATGAAAAACAGTTACAAAATCATATTCCTAGTTTTCCTATCGGTTCAATCTATTTACGCACAATTTACCCTTGATGGGCAGTTTCGACCTAGAACCGAGTATAGAAATGGATTCCAGACCCTTATTCCAGATGCCGCCGACGCCGGCTTTGCCACCAATACCCGGGCTAGATTGAATGCTGGATACGCGACCGAATCCTTTAAAGTATACCTCAGCCTTCAAGATTTGATGGTTTGGGGTGAAAACGCACAGATTACACCAATTGATTCCAACAATAGTTTTTCCATTTTCGAAGCTTGGGCTTCATTGAAATTAGGTGGTAAATGGTCTACTAAATTGGGCCGACAAGTACTTTCCTATGACGACCAACGTTTTTTCGGTGGATTGGATTGGGCGCAGCAAGGCCGCAACCACGATTTGGCACAGCTGAGCTACAAAGACGAAAAATTCATTTTTGATTTAGGATTGGCTTTCAATCAAGATTTGGATGAAAACGGAGGACCCTTGTTCGGTTTTCAAAATCAAGGCACGGGCTACCCAGCCAATAACCCTTTTCAATACAAAACCATGCAATACGTCTACCTTAACCACCAATGGCAAAACTTTTCAGGAAGCTTTCTTGCCGTCAATACCGGTTTCCAAAACTTTGATGATGAAGGTGAAACCGATGGTGTGAACAGTACGTTTACTTTGGGAACCCACTTAAACTACAAAAAAGGAAGTTTTGGTGCTGCTGCCAATGCTTTTATTCAAGGTGGAAAGTTCTTTACAGGAGCTGACATTACTGGCGCCTACCTTCTTGGACTTGAACTCACCTACAAAGCATCCAGTAAAGTTGGGCTGGGTATAGGTGCTGAGCTTATCAGCGGAGACGATACGACCACGGATGGAGAAACTGAGGCTTTTTTACCCACCTTCGGAACCAACCACAAGTTCAACGGTTTCATGGATTACTTCTACGTGGGCAATCATGTGAATTCAATTGGCCTTTTCGATATCCATGCCAGCGCAAATTTCAAATTGGGTGAAAAATCAAGTCTCTTTGCCAAAGTCTTGAACTTCTCCGGAGAACAGGACCTTCCTAGTGGTGAAAACTCCCTAGGAACTGAGATTGACCTTGTTTTCACACAAAAATTCAAAGGGTATGCCCTTAAAATTGGCTACTCCCATCTATTCCCATCAGACGGCATGTACGAGTTGAAAGGCGTTACTGAAGAAGATGCCGCCAGCTCACAAAATTGGGCTTGGGCCATGTTGATAATCAAGCCTAAATTCCTAAACACTGCCAATAACGGTCAATAGGGGAATTCCATACTACAAACTTTGCTTCGAGAGGGTTGTTTCAAGATAGTTTGAAGCAGCCCTTCGCTTTTAGTAGGCTCTTACATTTCAATTATTCATTTACTTTTGTGATATGCAGAATTCTGTAGCTCAAAAAACCATAAGTATTGTGTTGGCGGATGACCACTCTTTGGTAAGAGATGGTATTCGTGCCTTATTGGAAGAAGAATCCGACCTGGATGTTATTGGTGAAGTAGCCAATGGTTTTGAAGCTATCGAAATGGTGGAAGCGCAGACCCCAGACATCTTGATTGTCGATATCCGAATGCCCAAATTGGGTGGTATCGAAACCGTCGAGCGTTTGAACAAATCTGGAAATTCTTCAACACGCTGCATCATTCTCTCCATGCATGATTCTGAGGAGTACATTTTAAAATCCGTGCAAGCAGGTGCCGCGGGATACCTCTTGAAAGACACCGATAAAAACGAATTCATCAAAGCGATTCATACGGTCCAGGAGGGAGGAAAGTATTTTAGTGGAGACATCTCCAACGTACTGGTGAACAATCTTTTGAATCCGAGTCAAGAGGAAAAAACCTCTCAGAAAAAAGCCAAGGACAATCCTTTTGACCTCACCAACAAAGAGTTACAGGTATTGGAACTTGTGCTTCAAGGGCTGACCAACAAAGAGATTTCAGAGAAATTGCAAAACAGCAAACGTACCATTGAAACCCATCGTTTTAATTTGATGAAGAAAATGGCCGTCAAAAACTTGATTGATCTCTCCAAAAAGGCCCAAGAATTTGGCTTGGTATAATTCCGACCTTTTAATATTTCCCTGATATTATTAGTGATATTTCAAATTAGCCCGTCACTTTTGTCGAATTAATACTACGTATATCTACGTAATTTTCTATTTTTCCCTTTCATTAGCACAGCTGTACTTTCAACTCTAATGCAACGGAAAGAATCTCATAAAACCATTTGTTCCTATTGCGGCGTAGGCTGCGGTATCACTGTAACCAACGATACAAAGGGAGTGCTTTCCGTTGAAGGTGATGACACCTATCCGGTAAACAAGGGCATGTTATGTTCGAAAGGAATGAATCTTAACTACGTAGCCCAAGATACTAGTGACCGTATTTTGTATCCTCAAATGCGATGGAGTCGAAACCATCCGATGGAACGGGTTAATTGGGATATGGCTTTGAAGCGCGCTGCTGCCGTTTTCAAAAGTATTATCAAACAACATGGCCCGGATAGTGTTGGTTTTTACGTTTCCGGGCAGTGCCTTACGGAAGAATACTATCTGGCTAACAAGCTGGCGAAAGGATTTATCGGGACCAATAATATTGATACCAATTCCAGGTTGTGCATGAGCTCGGCTGTAGTGGGGTACAAAAAAACCGTTGGCGAAGATGCTGTGCCTATCGCTTACGCGGATATCGAGCTAGCTGACTGTTTCCTGATTGCTGGAGCAAATCCTGCTTGGTGCCATCCTATTTTGTTCCGACGACTTGAAAAACACAAAGAAGAAAATCCAAATGTAAAAGTCATCGTCGTGGACCCCAGGAAAACCCAAACCTGCGCTGTTGCTGATATCCACTTGCAAATTTTACCCGGCACGGATGTAATTCTCTTCAATGCCATAGCGCGGTGGTTGATTGAACGGAAAAAAATCAACTATGGTTTTATTAAAAAACATACTTCCAATTTTGAAGCGTGCAAGCAAATGGCCTTTGAGCTTTCCCTAAGTGAAGCCGCCAAGAAATGTGGAATTCCCATAGAAGACATTAAGAAAGCAGCGAAAACAATTTCCAATGCGAAAAACTTTATCAGCATGTGGACTATGGGGCTCAATCAAAGTGTGATTGGGGTTGATAAAAATCTGTCGTTGCTGAATTTATCCTTGCTTACCGGTCAAATTGGTAAACCTGGTTCAGGACCTTTTTCCCTTACCGGCCAACCCAATGCGATGGGGGGCCGAGAAGTAGGCGGAATGGCAAGCCTGTTGGCTGCCCACCGTGACTTGGGCAATCCAAAACATCGAAAAGAAGTTCAGGAGTTTTGGGGTGGAAAACCTATAAAACAAGAGCCTGGATTAACGGCAACCGAAATGTTCGATGCCCTCGAGAAGGGAACCCTCAAAGCCATTTGGATTATTTGTACGAATCCTGCGGTGAGCATGCCCAACGTTCATAAAGTAGAAGCGGCTCTCAAAAAAGCCAATTTTGTCATTGTTCAAGACATTTCACACAATTCGGAAACAACACAATTTGCAGACCTTTTGCTCCCCGCAGCGGGTTGGCTGGAAAAAGAGGGAACGATGACCAATTCGGAACGTCGCATTAGCTATTTGCCCAAGGTCATCAATGCGCCGGGAGAAGCCCTTCCCGATGCTGAAATCCTGTGGCGTTTTGGTCAGGAAATGGGCTTTCATGGATTCGATTTTCGAAGCGCAGGTGAGGTGTACGATGAATACGCTTTAATGACCAAAGGCACTAACATCGATGTGTCTGGTTTATCCTATTCGCGCTTGAAAACAGAGGGCAGTTTTCAATGGCCTGTTCCGCATAAGAACCATCCGGGTACACCAAGATTGTTTCAGGACCAAAACTATTTTACGGCCAACGGCAAGGTCCATTTTAATGCTCCGAAAAAACTTCACAACCAATCCGAACAAACCAACAGTGAATACCCGTTGATATTAAACACGGGGCGGGTTCGCGACCAATGGCATACGCGTACCAAAACAGGAAAAGTAAAACGACTGCTGACCCATATCCCTTCGCCTTATCTTGAAATGAATCGGGTGGATGCCTATGTTCTGGGTATCAAAGAAGGTGATGTCGTTGTGGTAAAAAGTCGACGCGGCAGTGTTCAGGTAAAAGCAAAAATCAACTTTGATATTCGTGAAAAGGTCGTGTTTTTACCGATGCATTGGGGAAAAGTGTTGAATGGCGACTTCAGCAGAGCCAACAATTTGACCAACGATTTGGTAGACCCAATTTCGAAAGAACCTGATTTCAAGTACTGTGCGGTCAGCGTATCCAAATACCAAAAACCCAAGCAAAAAGTTGTGGTGATTGGTGCGGGAGCAGCCGCATATCGCTTCATTCAAACCTATCGAGAAAAGAATCGAGCTGATGCCCTGCATGTCTTCTCAAAAGAACCCTATCCGTTTTACAATCGTGTGCTTCTTCCGGAATATGTGAATGAAGAATTACCCTGGGAAGCGTTGCAAAAATTAAAACAGGGCGAATTGGAAAAATTGGATGTTCAACTCTATCCGAACAATGGAATCGAAGAGGTTAACTCCGAAGAAAAATTCGTGGTGGACGAAAAGGGTGAGAGACATGCCTATGACGTCTTGATTATGGCCACAGGAAGCAGAGCTTTTGTGCCTGCCGAGGCACAAATGGACTTAGAAGGGCGTTTTACGATGCGCGAACGTACTGATGCCGACCGATTGAAGCACTATCTCAAAGAAACAAGGTTGCCGGCCACTGAACAGCATGTTGTAATTGTAGGCGGAGGTCTCTTGGGCTTGGAGTTGGCAGCATCCCTGAAAAAAATCAACATTAACATCAGTATCATTCAGCGTGCACCCCGGCTTATGGAGCGACAATTGGATGCCGTGGCCAGTCGTCTTCTTGCGGAGGATGTTCTGGAACGTGACATTCAACTCTATTTTGACAACGAGGTTAGCACGGTTTTCGAAGACGCTGAACGAAAACATTCCCTACTGGTCAATTTGAAAACTGGGCGAACCATCAACTGCAATGCCATTGTATATGCCATTGGAACGCGCCCCAACATCGCACTAGCGAAGCAGGCGAACTTGGAAACCAGAAGAGGCGTCTTGGTGAATCCCTATTTGCAGACCAGTGCGCCTGACATTTTCGCTTTGGGTGAAATTGCCGAATTTGAAAATTCCCTTTTCGGAATTACTTCCGCAGCAGAACAACAGGCTGATATTGCTGCTAAGTACATTTTAGGAGACAAAGGAAGTTTTTATACGGGTTCCGTCCTTATGAACATCCTAAAATTCGAAAACCTTGATTTGTGCAGTATCGGTATGGTGAATACGCCAATTAACGATGACCGCTATGAGGAAATTATATTGATGGACGTCCGGAAACGGTTCTACAAAAAGTGTATCGTGAAAGATGATACGCTAATGGGTGCCATATTAATGGGGGACAAAAACGAATTCGCAGAGTTCAAAAGACTAATTGAAGAAGAAATTGAACTTTCTGAAAAAAGAGACGAGCTGCTGCGTGGCGCCCCAAGTGGCGAGCCTTTAAAAGGTAAATTGGTATGCTCTTGTAGTCAGGTGGGGGAAGGAAACATCCGAGATGCGATTCAAAACGGCTGTGTTAATTTTTCAGAACTCTGTGCCCAAACGGGCGCTGGTCTTGGATGTGGTAGTTGCAAACCTGAAGTGAAGGCTCTGTTAGATACGGAATCCAAAATGGTATTAAAATAAGCTTTGAGATGAATGACGATTTGCATAGAATTCTTATCAAAGGAGGGGTTACCTCACCGGGTGAATTAAAGGATAGCATCACCATGTTGGAATCTGCAGGGTTGAACCAGGTTTATTTTGGGTCACGCCAAGATTTGTTATTTCCTTTAGGCGCATCCCAGACCACAGCCTTGGAAAACACCTCGGTTTACAACACCAATATCATTGGCGACCGAAGTTTTCAAAACATTGTTTGCTCCTATGTTTCCGCGGACATTTTTGAAATGACCCATTGGCTCAAGGGTTCAACCTACCTCTATATTTTGGAACGTTTTGATTACTTACCCAAACTTAAAATCAATATTACGGACCCCAAACAACGTTTGGTTCCACTCTTTAATGGAAATCTAAACTTTATCGCTTCTGAACAAGAAGATTATTGGTATTTATACCTCAACCTTCCCGACGTTGGTCTTTTCGGGTACTATCCTGTTTTGATTTATAGTTGGGACATTGTGGCCATCTCTCAAACTATCGAAAAGTTATATTCATCCGCCCAAGATGTGGAACACTTATTTACGCAGCTCAACCAAACCCTTGATACGAATAATAAGAACATTGATAAACCACTGGAAATTCCTTACCTGACCTTTCCCTATTATGAAGGAATGAACCGTATGGGGCTGGACCAATATTGGCTCGGATTGTACTGGCGCAACAACCGATATGATTTGAATTTTTTAAAGGACTTCTGTGGTTTTTGTTTGGACAATTGCATTGGAAAAATATGCATTACACCATGGAAGTCCTTCATTGTCAAAGGTATAAAGCAGAATGCCCGAGCTGAATTGGAACGCTTTATTGGACAGAGAGGTATCAACGTGCGACATTCCCAGCTTGAAATGAATTGGCATCTGCCCGTAGATGAAAAGGATGCTTTGGAACTAAAAAAGTTCTTGGTGCGAAGCTTTGACCAAAACGACATTAGCACCTATGGCCTCACTTTTGGCATTAGTAACGACGTGGGCAAACGGTCTCATTTCGCATCAGTAATCATTGAAAAAAACCAACCTCCGTCCATCGTCAAAGACTTTTCGGTGAGACCAACATACAATGTGCTTCATTTTGAAAATTTTGACCCCAACACGCATCAGTATATTTCCTATGCTCAAGATGTGGATAAAATTGAACTTCCCGGTCTATTGATGGAATTGAGCAAAAAATATTTTCAGCAATTGGGGCACGAGAAGCCTACTAATGAGGAAGTGCTTACCAAGGAAACCACTGAAATTCCCGTATTTCAATGCAGTGCTTGCCTGACCATTTACGACGAGGCGTTGGGAGACCCTAAACAAGGGATTCCAGGCGGCACCGCTTTTGAAGCCTTGCCAGAGACCTACTGTTGTCCTGTTTGTGAAGCAGGAAAGTCAACTTTCTTGAAAACCAAAATTTCACTAGAAAAGGTCGAATGAAACTAGAAGCCACTTAGCTTTCCTTTTTCATTGGTTTTTCCATTTCAATTTTTTCCGCTTTTCTTTTCGTATTGTAATCTTTGCAATGGAATGTTGACTTCAATTGCGGAATGCAGAAGTTTTAAGTTGAGATAATTTCCAGCGCAATAGTGCTCCAAGCTCCCTCCAATTTCCTTCCCCGTCACGGTAAAATCGAGGTGATTTTTAAGAATAGCGACAACGTCGGTGCTTACGGATAGGGTGTACTTATCAACCAACACTTCCAAAGTACCCTTAAACTGTTTGGCGTTGGGCTGTATTTTAGGTAGCAGCGATTCCTTGAAAAAAAGCTCCCCATCCATTTCCTGAATCATGCTTTGGGCAGCATCGGATTCGTAGAATGCAACAAGTTCCTTATTGGTAACATACTCTTTTGTGGGGAAGTACTGCCCAGCAACTTTGATTTGATCATAGTATTTGAAGGGGGTAGCAATCAGATAGCTCAGCAAAATAGCCGTTGGTCCGCTTTTCCCACCTTTATTCCCTCTAAGGTCAACCACCAATTGTTCCACCTCATTTTCAATTGCTTCTTCTAAAGAAGACTTCATAAACTTTCCCAGAACAGAAGTATTCGCCATTTCTACAAGGTCATTATTAAATGATGCAGCAGTGTTATCTTCCCAGGAAGGCACCTTCAAAATGGCCTTATTGTCTTTGATTTGAAACGTTGGTGATGTTTGCTTAGGCCGTAACCTCTCATTGTAATAAGAACGACCTTTGAAATCGCGACTTTCCCCGTTTTCAAAAACGACTTTAAAGGTATCCGCACCATCAATAAAAAGGAAGTATCGCAATGGAAATTCCATTTCAATGAAGGCATTTTTATAGGGAAGCGTATTTCCATCGCTGTTCAAATAAGCTTGCAATTCTTTTAAAATAGTGTCGGCGTTTTGCCCATTTATGGATTGTACCTTTTTTCCGTCAACAGTAATTTCATTGTTATCAACTTTAGGTATAATGGGGAACAACAAATGTTCTTGAAGAATTTTTCCATCGTTTGGATAAATAGTATACGTATGTGCATCCCCAACCGCTGCAACAACGCTACTCACTATTCGGTATGCATCAAATATGTTTTTGGCTGATGTAATTTCATCATTGAGTGCTTTAAGGAACTTAGCAAAATCTTCCTCACTTTGGTAGTCATACAATCCAGGATGATTGCTTTTTAGCGTTTTAACCAGAATATCTAAGTCCTTTTTGACTTGCTCCGGGGTAATGCTATGGTTTTCTTGTTTACCATGGAATGATGCTACCCCTTTCTCATGAGCAAGTCCAGTGCCTTTTGTTAGCTGTCCGTTCATACTCAAGATGACCAGCAAAAAGAAAGCAAAATGTAAGTGTTTACAAGTCATAATTATATCGGGTTTAAGGTCCTTCAATCATCTATTTTGTCTTTTTGAAGTAAACATCACTTACACGTTGGTCACCAATAGTAAAGCCCTTTACCGTTTCCGTATCGACATCAAATTTTATCTCTCCAAAACCAATCCAGAGCATTTTCTTTCCGTTCCAAACCATTCGGCTATCTGTTTCCAGTGGATATACTTGCGTGGGTGTGTTACGATTGATTTTGAGATATAGTTCATCCTCATGTTTGAAAAAAGTATAAGTCGTTCCTAGCTCTTCACTTTCATAGACTCCTACGTATTTATCAAGTTCCTCAAGACTTTGTGGGGGAGCGGCGTCAAACTTTCTAAAGCTTCGCTTAACGGTCCCAAAGTGAATGTTCAACGACGGCTTGTCGTTTTCGGTCTGAAAGAGCACCCTTGTTGCTCCATTGGACCCATGCAATACATATTCATTTTGAGATATCGCTTTTAGATAACTCCTTTCCAAAATGTTTCCAGCATCCAAAAAGAGGCTATCGTTTTGAAAGGAAATCCTTCGGTAATAATTGGTTTCGTCCGTCCAATAATATCCGACGCGTGCTTCCGAAATTGATTTTGGGACTTGGACGTCTTTAACATACTCTCTTGGTTCCGACGATTCTTGCGGCCTTTCCTTGTCAAATGTTCCTTCCAACAGTACATCCGCAATTTTCAAAGCATCGCCTGTAGGATTTAGATACGCAGAATTGCCTAGTAAAATAATAGTTACTTTTTCGTCTGGAAATCGAACCATATCGACTCGAAAACCAAGCATTCCTCCATTATGTTGTACAACTTGTTTGCCTTTGTATCCCCAAACATTAAGTGCTAAGGCATAGTCTATGGTATTGCCATTTTGAAGCGTTCCTTTTTTGTACATCTTGTTTGAAAAATCAGAAACGCCTAAAACATCATGATAGAACGCAGTATCCCATTTGGCTAAATCCTGAACAGTGGTAATAATTCCACCATCCCCGTAGGCGTCAAAAACCTGATTTCTTCTTTCGTACCCTCCATTTTCAATAGGCCAATAACTCACTGCTCGATTCGGAACTACTTCGTTGTGATTGTCACAAACGAAGGTGTTTTCCATTTTCAAAGGCTTAAAGATTCTTTCGCGCAAAAAAGTGCGAAAGGGCTGATTGCTGACTTTTTCAACAATTTTGGCCAAAACCGCATACCCACCGCTGCTATATCTGTATTCCGTTCCAGGGATGAAATTGAGTTCCTTCTGTTTTTTTATGAGTTGATACAGGTCATCAGTAGTAAAGACTTCTTCAAACTTTACATTGACCCCTTGAAAGAGTTGCAGTGAATTCGTTTCTCTAATACCACTTGTATGATGAACAAGATGCTCTACGGTAATATCATCGTCATATTTAGGAAAATCAGGAAGATAATGGATAATCTCTTTCTTGAAATCAAGCTTCCCTTCTTGCTGCAAAATTAACAGCGCCGCTGCCGTAAACTGCTTTGCCATACTTCCGATATAGAAAGCCGTACTGTCGCTAATGGGAATATTATAGTCCAAATTGGCGTTGCCATAGCCTTTTGAGTAGACCAATTCGTCATTCTTAACAAGACCTAAGGCATAACCCGGTTTATTGCCTTTAATAGACAAAAGGCTATCGATGGTTTCCGTCTTCTCCTTTAAATTAAACTGCTGACCAGCGCCAGATAGGGAAATTAGCAAACAACCCAACACACAAATAAAGAGCTTCATTTCTTCTGTTTTTTAGTCCATTACTTTCTGAGGGTTAGGTCAAACATTCATTATTCGACCGCGATATAAATGTCCAACTCGGAATCTTTTCCTTTTTGTGATTTAGGACCATACACCTCGAAATCCACGGTATACCTTCTTTTGAGGCTTTTATCTTCACTCCATATGGTTTGCCAGGTTTTTGCAATGGCCTGAGGCATTTCTCCCTTCGCAATAAACTTCTTGTAAGAGCCTCCTTTAAAAGCTCTTCCAATCATTCCGTCAGGAATCGTATCCAAGTGACTGACTTTAAATCCAATAATGGTCAGATATTTTCCGGAAAAATCACTTTCATAATCCGTAAAAAGCGAGTACACTTCTCCTGAAATAATATTTGGAATTCTAACAGCGATTTGCTCTTTTTCAAACCGCTGCCACAGCGTTCCGATATCTTTAATCGATTGCCCTTTCTTATTTGTAGTAACCATTGAAATTCCAATAATGTTGAAATCCTCAACAGTAATTACTTCGCTCTGGGCTTTGCTCGATGATACAAAAGCAACTGATAGTAGTACCAATAGTGTTCTCATTCTTTACGATTTAAAAGTTTATGGGGCTCAATAACCTGAAAAGCTTCATTATTCTTCAATAACTCCTGAAGCACCCCAACGTGTGTTTGCCCTAGAATACACAGTATCCTTTTTGAATTTTGCTTCTGTTGGGCTGATAGTATATTGGAATATATCTTTAGGTTTCGCCGATAGAAAAGAGCAATGAATTCTGCGCCGATATATTGCTTGTCGACATTTTCTTCCTCAAAGTTATCATACGAAGAAAACTCACCATCAGTGACGTACGCCGGTACATTGAAAAGTAAGGTATGCGAACGCCGGATATTTTCAGGTAGATTCATTGAAACCAAGGTCTCCAACAAAGTGGCTTTTCCTGTAATGAACTTACCCAAAACCTTTCTCCCCAAGTCTTGAAACGCTTTTAGGGAATTCCGATAAATTTCAAAGTTGTTCCCAGATTTGATGAGACTTTGAGAGGTGCTTTCATAGTAATCAATACATATTGGTGAGCTCAGTTGCGTGGTTTTAGCCAAGCGAAATCCCACCTGAAATACCTCACTTGCACCACTCTTTAAGTCCTCTAATTTCAGACTGTCCCTAAGAAACAGGGAGTAGAGACTATCTATTTGACGCTGCAGCTTTGGTTCGCGCTCGATATAAATATCTGTTGGATTAAACGCTTTTAAGATTTGCAGGAGTTCTGTTAATTCTTCTTGTCTTTTTAAGCCATGAAAATTTTGGTTTTGGTTGTCCGTTTGATGGACTTGACTAAAATGGAAGGTTCCCAATAATGCAATTTCAACCTTCTTCATCTTTTGAGCATTGCAGATGTTCAATGAAAAAAATGCAATTACTAAATAGCTGGGAAAGCAATATACCAACGGGATAAAATACTGTCTTATCATTTTTTCTGTCGAGAAATAGAAAAACTTATGCCGTGCCATTTTGTGCGGAAGAATGATTTTGCACTTTCAAATATTTAAAAACAGTTAAGAGTAACCCGGTTGTTAAATGTCGTTGAGGTTGATTTCTAAAATTCAAAACAGCGGTTTGTTAAAGCCCCAATAATACCTTTTGATGTCTTCTCCTAAGACCAGAAAACCGTAATTCAATGCTCCAAAACCTTCAAAAACCAAATCGAGAGGGTGATATGGTTGATATTTTTTTGTTGACGTAACGGGAGCAAGAAGTTCTGTTAAGTCTATTTCGCTCCTTTGGCAATTGCGATGTTCTTAAAGTGGTTTTCAAGCTGAATTAACGAACTGGAAGTATCGTAGGGCGAAAACTTATGAATCTCCGCAAGAACAAAATATGCTTTTCTTGGCGCCAATTTTTGAATCGCATTAGCCTTCCCGGTGACTTTGGCACAGATTCCAAACCACTCTTCATTCATATTGTTTACGCCAATTTGATAGTCTTTGTGATACCCACCATTGCTCCAAGTGGCGCCAGTATCTTGGATATCCAGGTTTTTGTATTGGTTCTCTTTCCACCAACCATCGCTGAATTGAAAAACAAAACCTCCTATGGCGTTTTTGGACCCTCCTATTCCAGCGACATTGGCATAAATTTCCTTCCAATTCCTAATCAAATAATAGGCTTGTGCCTCTTGGTCTTCCTTCTTTTCGATGACATTGTACGCGTCAGCCCCAAATTCAGTAAACATTATGGGTTTTTCCAGTTCCTCCGCCACCCTTTGAAAAGAGTCTCCAAATGATATTCCCCTGTACATGTTGGTTCCAAAAATGTCTACGTCTGCACAAGTTTCCCGTATCGTTTCCAGAAACATAATATCACCATTGCAAAGGGCTACGGGATGGTTCGGGTCTTTTGATTTCATGGCAATGGCGGCCTCATTAATGAGGGAATACATGGCTTTGGCCCTTTCAGCTACCTCAACATCAAAATCTGAAACATCCTCCCCTTTTGGATACGCTGGTCTTCGACCATTCTCTTTTCCTAACAGGAAAAGTTTGTACATGCCTCGGTTTTCCAAAGAGGGTACTTTTCTTTTTGGGGTGTTCGATGTGTTTTCTTCGCTTTTCCAAAAAAGGCTATAGTTGTTTTCATTGCCTAGTAAATACAGCAGCAACCCCGGAGTATCTCTATACTCTTGTGCCAATTGGGTGGTTTCTCGAAGCAATAGTTCTGAAACCCTTGGGTCATCATATTCCGTATTCTCAAACCACTCATCAGCTAACGTAAGGCCATATCTGCCAAAGGAATGGTTCAACATGGTATAGATGCCGTAATTTTTATAGATATAGGCAATCCATTTTTTGGGAATACCCGTATAAATCCGAAGAGTATTGACACCTATTTTATTCAGCATGGTCATTTCTGACTTGAGCACTTCCTTTATGGTCGAATCCGGTTGCTCCCAAAGGCTATAGGTATAGTTGGTGCCGATAGGGAAATAATCCCAATTCATTCCTTTTATTAAGAAATCTTTTCCATCAACAAGTAATTTATAGCCTTCCCCACTTTTTTGCACGCCTACTTGAGTAGCATTTGCTTTTAGGGGAAACAACATGGTGGCCAAAACCAGGGTGAGATAAAAAACTTTCACTTTACAATCAACTAGTTATATTGACAAAACAGGCTCAATAAGATACTGAAAAGCGGCAAAAGACACCATGCGCCAAAAACAAAAAAATACACTTTAGTTTAGTATCTTAACCTAAAGACTAAAACGGTAGGTAATGAATTGGCCAGAAGTATTTAAAGGCATACAACTTTGTATCGGCTTTCAGCTCCTTCTTATCGCGTTTTTTCTATTCACCAGTAAACAAAAAAGGAATCGTCTATTAGGGTTTTACACAATTTTTATCTGTATCTCTTCTTTAAGCAGCGCTTTGTATCCGTATTTGGAACAAGTCCCGATGATTGCTTCCTTGTTCGGGGCTCATTTGGTCATATTCTATGCTCCGTTATTGTTTCTTTACGTTACTTCACTCAATAACCAAACCCGTATTACTTGGGCACATTTTGCTTTTCCTGTAGTTTACACTTGCGCTTATCTGGTGTTGAAAATTTATTTTTCTTCCTTTTTTAGTACATATGGAATGGAAATCTTGATGGTCCATTTGTTTATTGCAGCACTTTACACTGCGATTTATTTCTATTATGGGTCTAAGTATTTCAAAATGAAACTCAATGATTCTTTAAAACAAAAGGCCTTTAAAAAGTTTCGTTGGTTTTATGTAATTACCAATCTACATGCCATTTTGCTTTAAAGAATCATTGAGTTTCATTTTGAAATACTTAGACCCATAATAGAAATAAATCGCAGTGTAAAGTGCTGCAATAAA
>JBCBPD010000006.1:0-72900 GCA_039820925.1 Bacteroidota bacterium
CTTAGAAGGAAGATACGATCGTTGGCATTGGAGAGCACGAACGCACTTAACTTCATCAACGTTTGCTCTTGGGAAGCGGTGGGAACGTAAGGGAATTTTTGTACCAAAATCCCTTGATTTTCTTTGGGTTTCAAGTCGGCCATGAACCCTCAAATATAGGCATCATTTTTAGGACAAAAACTTTCGTGATTAAAAAAAAATTGTAGATTTGTCTATAACCGCTAAATTAACTCAGAAAGACTTTTTATATGTTAAGTTTGATTCTTATCATCGTTGGTATTTGCCTAGTAACCGTAGGTTTGGTATTTGTTATCGATAGGTTTTTACCCGGCAAGCTCAAGCCTTTTTTAGTATTGGGTTTTGGGCTTTTAAGCATATTTTTAGGCTACAAAATCTATGAGTCCATCAACGCTCCAATTGAATTCAACAAAGTACGCAAAGAGCGTTTTTCGCAAGTCATTGCGAAGTTGAAAGATATCCGTGATTCACAAGAAGCGTACAAAACGGTCAATGGCAAGTTTGCTAAGGATTTTAATAGTTTGATTCAATTCATCGATACAGGTAGCTATACTATTACACAGCAAAGAGATTCTTCTTTTATGCAGTTTGATGACGCTTACGGTATCGAGCTACAAAAAGACACCGTTATCATCGACACCTTAGGTTTTGTTAAGGTTAAAGATTCTTTGTTCAAAACGGATAATCGCTACAAAACCATGATGGACGTACCTTACGCTCAAAACAATCAGAAATTTGAGATGAAGGCAGATATTCTGGACACTAAGGGGTATAAATCTCCAGTCTTCGAGGCTAAAGTAGCCAAAGAGATTGTGTTGCACGATCAACCCAAAGATTTGCTAAGTCGCGAAAAAGCACACCAAAGTGTTGAAGAGGTAAACGGCCCTGAAATTAAAGTGGGCTCGCTAACCGATGTAAGCACAAATGGTAACTGGCCTCCTATTTATGACTCAAAAGGAGACTAAAGATACCGCTGAAAATTTTAATAAGTTGTCCATTCAAGTTGGCTTGAATGGACTTTCTTTTTGTGTACAAGACACTGTAAACCAAGAGGTCTTGGCATATGAAAGAGTGCCTTTCAAAGTGCACTCTACCCCATATTTGCTGCTAAAAGAGCTAAAAACCATTTTAAATACCAAGAAAATCGAAGGTGCCTCATTCGCAGAGGTGGTGGTTATCCATAGAAATGGTTTGTTCAGTTTAGTACCCAAATCCCTGTTTCAAACCGAGGAGCTTGCTAACTATTTAAAATTCAATGCCAAAATCATGGCCAATGACCAAATTGCCTATGATGTTTTGAACGAACACGAAATGGTCAATGTGTACATCCCTTTTACGAATGTGAACAACTATATTTTTGAATTGTTCGGGGAATTCGAGTTCAAACACAGCGGAACGGTTTTGATTCATACCCTACTGGAACAAAATCGAGCATCCCAGGATACCTTTTGTTATGTCCAGGTGATGGAAAAAGAGATGGAAGTTGTGGTGATTTCTCAAAAGAAGCTTCTACTGTACAACTACTTTGAGTTTAAGAATGATGAAGACAGCTTATACTACATCCTTTTTGTGCTGGAACAGTTGAACATTCGCGCAGAATCGGTTTTGTTACGGCTTTTCGGAAATGTGGAAGAAGGGGATGCTCTTTTCAAAAGGTGTCAGGAATATGTACAAAATGTCTCCATCTTTGTACCTCCAAATTCTGCTGATTTCGCTGAGGATTTCAGTACCCTAAGTATTGACCTCACGGTTTTCAACAACCCGTAATGCGTATTATCTCAGGTTCCCATAAGGGCAGAAGACTCATAGCGCCTAAAAAACTACCTGTCCGGCCCACTACGGATATGGCGAAAGAGGCCTTATTCAATATGTTACAGCATCAATTTGATTTTGATGACCTTACCGTCATTGACCTCTTTTCTGGAACGGGAAATATCGCCTACGAATTTGCATCAAGAGGTACTCAAAACATTTACGCAGTAGATGCCAACAACCATTGCGTTCAGTATATTTCAAAGACCTCAAAAGCCTTGGATTTTGATATCACAGTCTTAAAACAAGATGTGTTCCGGTATTTGGAAAAAACTTCTCACAAAGCAGATGTCATCTTTGCTGACCCGCCCTACGATATGCCCCAAGAAGATTTGAATCGACTCGCAGAACTCGTTTTTGAAAAAGAACTCCTATTACCTGAAGGGCAATTGATTTTAGAACATACACCGCAACGGGATTTCTCAACATTCGAACCCTTTGTTCAGTCTCGGAAATATGGGAGCAGTGTTTTTAGTTTTTTTGAATAAAAGCAGGCCATAAGCCGGATTCTGTCGAGCCCTATCATTTATCTAGACCCAAGGTTACCCCGGGGTTCCAACCGCCTACCCTCCAATTTGGGCGTGCAACCCTCAAACACTGGTTTACATGGCGTTTCACCGCATAGAGTTTACCTGATTTCACTACAGCCGAACTGTACTTGCTTTCTGTTGCACTGGTCCTTCCGCCAATGGCGGAGACGGATGTTATCCGCTATGCTGCACTAAGGTGTCCGGACTTTCCTCCCCAATCCAAAGATTGCGGCGATAAGGTGGCCTGCTGCGGGCAAAGGTAACGGAATTGTTAATAAAAACTTGAGCGATACCGATGCGACAAAGGGGATTGCGAACAGCTATTTTTATATTTGTTAAGCACAAAACACGCTTGCTTGGAACCTTTTGTTGTATCAGCCCGTAAATACCGTCCCCAGACGTTCAAAGACGTTGTGGGACAACAAAATATTACCAATACGCTGCTGAACGCTATTGAAAACAACCACTTGGCCCAAGCCTTATTGTTTTGTGGTCCGCGAGGTGTCGGAAAGACGACTTGTGCGCGAATCTTGGCGAAGAAAATAAACCAAGATGGCACTGAACAAGCTGATGAAGATTTTGCTTTCAATATTTTTGAGTTGGATGCTGCCTCCAACAACTCGGTAGATGACATTCGTAGCTTGATAGACCAAGTTCGGATTCCTCCGCAAGTGGGAAAATACAAGGTCTATATCATTGACGAAGTTCACATGTTGTCACAAGCTGCCTTCAATGCGTTTTTGAAAACCTTGGAAGAGCCGCCAAAACACGCGATTTTTATTTTGGCGACTACGGAGAAACACAAAATCATCCCTACCATTTTATCGCGTTGCCAGATTTTTGATTTCAAGCGTATTACGGTTAAAGATGCTACGGAATACCTCAAATACATTGCCGAACAACAAGGCATAGAAGCCGAAGAAGGTGCTTTGCACATCATTGCGCAAAAAGCAGATGGTGCCATGCGCGATGCCCTATCCATTTTTGACAGGGTGGTGAGTTTTTCCGGCAAAAATCTGACCCGAAAGGCAGTGACTGAGAACTTGAACGTCTTGGACTACGAGGTGTACCTCAAGACTACCGAATTGATTTTAGAGAACAACATTCCCGCTTTGCTGATGCTATTCAACGAAACCTTGTCCAATGGGTTTGATGGACATCATTTTATCATAGGGCTAGCATCGCACTTTAGGGACTTGATGGTATGCCAGCATCCAGAAACCCAAGGCTTGTTGGAAGTAAGTGAAGATGCCAAGGCCGATTATGGGAAGCAAGCTGCCCTGACCTCGAAAGCCTTTTTATTGCATGCGTTGGATATCGCCAACGAAGCAGACATCAAATACAAAGCCAGTAAAAACCAAAGATTATTGGTCGAGCTTGCCCTTATGAAACTGGCCTCCATCACGTTTGATGGAGAAAAAAAAAACCGTGAATCCCTGATTCCCGCTTCGCAAGCTCGAGGGATGGCTACGCTAAAACCTCCGGTTGAAGCAACGGTTCCCTTATCAAAAAACATTCCAGAATCACAAGCTAAGGAATCCCCAAAGATGGAGTCGCCACCCATGGAAGCGATTCAAGCGGTAAAAGTTGAGGATGAAGCGCCAGTTGCCGAAAAAACGGAAGAAATTTCTGCTCTAGCAGTCCCAATCGAAGCACCCGTTTCAGAAGCACCGGAAATTACACCTAAGCCCATCGCGATAGCCAAATCCGAAAAGCGCGTTTCAGGACTTTCATTATCGAGCATTAAAGCCAAAAAGGAGCACCAGAATACCAAAAAGCCCGACACAGTTCAGGAGGAGCTTCCCGAAGAAGCGTTTACCGAAGCTGAAATGCTAGAACATTGGAACACTTTTGTCGCACAGCTTGAAGCTAAGGGTAAAAAAATATTGGCGAGCAACCTACAGACCGATGTTCCCAAGCTAAAGAACCAAAACACTCTTTGGATTGAGCTGCCCAACAGCACCATGAAAAAAGAAATCGAACGGGAACAGGGTGGTTTGATGCAATATCTTCGTGAAAACTTGAACAACCATGCGATTACCTTGCAGATTACCGTAAATGAGGAAGTCGCCAAAAAATTTGCTTTTACCCCTGAGGAGAAATACGAAAAACTCAAAGAGAAAAACCCAGCTATTGAGCTCTTGCGCAAGGAGTTTGACTTAGACTTTTAGTTCAGATTTCAGTTGTCAGACATCAGATTTCAGATGGTTTCCATTCAAATTAAGGCAGTAGTCACAGTCAACCTGAACTTGATTCAGGTTCTCTTCGCATTGGTTCCATATTGTAAAAAGATGCTGAATTAAATTCAGCATGACCTAAATGAAGTAGATTTCATCAGGACACGAACCAGCCCGTTCTGGTCGAGGCGGGTTTCACAGATTGCCCAGATTTTTCAATCTGCTATATTCCGAGGGACGGCCGTCGGTCAGAGCCTCTGGCGTCGAGCGAACGAAGTGACCAAAGGAATCTGTTCCAATACGCAATTAGCAATAAACAATGAGCCGTTAACCGGTACCAAATTTCAGTTTTAGAACTGTGAAGTCTGATGTTGGGCCTTTCTTTTTAAGACTAGGGTCAACCTGAACTCTATTTGGAGCTTGTTTGAATGAGATTCCGAAACTAGTTCGGAATGATTATGAATTCTTCCAAGTAATGTCACCCTGAACTGGTTTCGGGGTCTATTCAAATGAAACCTATTTTGTAAAAAGATGCTGAATCCAGTTCAGCATGACCTGACAGAGGTTGTTTTTTGCTGGACACAAACCAGCCTGTTCTGGTCGCGGTGGGTTTCACGAATTGTATGGATTTAAATCAGCGTCACTTCGAGTGGTTTTGGCGAAGCCTAAAGTGTATCGAGAAGTGATGGTGGCAAAAAACTTCTCGACTGCGCTCGAAGTGACAACCGATTCTTTATTTCTCTTGTAAGGCCAAAAGTGTATCGAGAAGTGGTTAAAACTAAAGTTCAAGAAACAAGAGTCAAGAGTCAAGGTTCAATTATCAAGAGATAAAATTTTAGACCTTTGACATTGGACCTTCTACACAAGACGTCAGCTATTCAATGGAAGACATCAGGTTTCCAACTTCTGAAAACTGATTTCTTAACTCTGAAAACTGAAAACTGATAACCGAAAAATGATAATTGTCCATTGCTTATTGCTTGTTACCCTTTGAAAACCAATCACCCGTAATCCGAAGCCCTTTGGCCTTCGTAGCATAGCGAAGAAGACAGGGCGAAGGATTAAAAAAAAGAAACACCGCAAACCCAAAGGCCTACGGTGTAGTCTAAATTATTGACTTTCAAATTTTAGTCATCACAAATAAGAGTACCTCCATCGTTTATGGTCCAGCCTTTATCATCTTCAAGAAAGTTACGAGCAGCCTCGGCATCAGAATTTGCACATACGAATCGTCCAAAAGCACCAAAAGAAACACCGTTAGGAATTTGAGCTTCTCCATCGTCTAAAATGACCCAACCTATCAAGGTGGAACGATAATTATCATCGCTAAGACCTGAAAGCCCATTGAACATACCCGTGGCATCCACTAAACTTTCAATATTCCAACTACCGAGGTTTTGGTCAAAAGAAGTTGCGCCAAAGAACATTTTTTCCGTATCCTCCAAATTTTGAGTATTCCAATTGCTCAAGTCTTGATTAAAGTCAGTCGCACCTTGGAACATAAAACTCATATTATTCACGTTCTGGGTATCCCAATTTCCTATATTTCCATTAAAGGAGGTAGCATTTAGGAACATTTCACTCATGTTTGTGATATTCACGGTATTCCAACCACTAAGGTCTCCATCAAAGTTCGAAGCAAACCTGAACATGGCAGACATATTTTCTACCTGAGTTAAGTCTGGTACGTCCGTGGCGTTGTAAATCATATTCTGGCAGTTAATAAAGGTAACTGAGAAAGATTCCCATTCAATGTTACCCCACTGTTCGATACTTCGAAGATTGTCGTTTGATAAGTCATTGCCAAGCATTCTCATCTGGGGAAAATTATTCTGTATGGCAATAGTGTATGTCCCTGTCTTGTTGTAGGTATGCGAAAAACGATTATCATCAACATCTGAATCTACAAACTCCTCAACCGAACCATCTCCCCACTCTACAGTGAAAGAATATTCATAATTGTCACCATTTACCCCAATTGTTATTTCTTCATTAGCCTCTGCAAACCAGGTGGTAACAAAAGAATTGGAATCTTCTGCTAAGGTATCACCCAAAACATCTGCAACAGTAATCTGTATCAGCTCTTCCAAAATGTTTCCGCTCTCATCTTCCATTCTTACCGTAAAATTGTATACGGGGTTATCTCCATTAAAAATCTCATAATCTAATTCTTGGCCATCAATTAAACTAAGGTTTCCATTGGCATCAATTTCAAAAAGGGTATTGTTACCAAAAATCTCAAAGGTTATGTTTTCGCCCTCAGGGTCAGAGGCAAGTAGTGTACCAATCACATAATCTTCAGTCACGTTTTCATCAGAAGTAAATTCAGTTTGGGCATTAGCATCCAACTCTGGCGCCTCATCCACATTGGTTACGGTAATGGGGATAGTGGCCTCAGTGCTATTCCCAAAGTTGTCCTCAACCACAACGGTGATTTGATAGGCTTTTACTTCTGCTTCGTAGTCCAGAGTGTTGCCCTCAGTTACTTGTACGGTGCCATCATCAGAAATTGCGAACAAGCCATCAGCATCCCCGTCAGGGGCCAATGAAAAAGTAATCGCATCTTCTTGCGGGTCGGTGGCCAATACTTTGCCTACCTCGGTGCTGTTTTCTGCTATTTCAAAACCTTCGGTGGTCACGGTCGGGGCTTCTTCCACGTCGGTGATTTCTATGGTCACGCTCACTTGGGTCATGTTTTCGCCAGGGTCAGTGGCTTGTACCGTAATGTTGTATTCCGGGGTTTCGCCTTCACCAAAGGCCTCGAAGTCCATGGTCTTGCCCTCGGCCAAGGTAATTTTTCCAGTTTCGGCGTTTATCACGAACAACTCGCCATCGTTTGCGGCAATGCTATAAGTCAAAGGATCGTTCTCCGGGTCGGTAGCGGATACCGAGCCGATTTCCAATTTGGTTTCCTCTACCTTGAAGGTATATTCAGTTTCCCCAAAAACCGGGAACTCGTCGCCATCGGCCAAAGTAATGCGTACTGCGATGCTCGTTTGGTTTTCTTGGTCGGTTGCTTGCACGATAATGTTGTATACCGCTTCCTCGCCTTCAAAAGCTTCGAAGTTCAAGGTCTTTCCCTCAGCTACGCGTATGGCTCCCGTGGCCTTGTCAATGGTGAAAAGGTCTTGGTCGTTTTCGGTAATGCTATATTCCAAGGTAGCCCCTTCTGGGTCCGTGGCCTCTATGGTTCCAATGGGCTCGGTATTATCCTTGCCTTCTTGGGTTCCAAATTGGAAGAACTCCAGCTCAAACTCCGGGGCTTCATCAATGTCCATTACTTTTAAGGTGATAGTGCCGTTGTCAGAAGCTGTGCCATCACTGACGCTCACGTTCAGTTCGTATTCGGTAACGTCTTCATAATCCAACTGTTCGTCCTCGGCCAAGGTGAGCTCGCCTGTTTTGGAGAGCAAAAAGGGTGTATCGCCGCTTAAGGTGAACTCCAAGGGGTCACCATCCTCATCTTGGGCGGTGATGTCCCCGATTTTTTGTCCGCCCAATACATTTTCAGCGGCATTTAGGGTTTTGGCATCCAAGGTTGGTGCAGTATTGGTATCCGCACCGGGCGTAGTGGTGTCATCATCATTGTTACAGGACCATACTACAAAAAGTATGGCGCAAGCGGTTAGGTTTAGGTATATCCATTTTTTCATTGGGACTTTGTTTACGGTTATTCGCGCACGAATGTAAAGGGCTGTCCTTTTAGAAAAGCGGTATAATTGACGGATGGTGGGTTTGGGTTGACGGTCCTATGCTGTACACTTCGCTTATCCTACGCCAAAAGGATACAGCCAACTCCTGACGCTCAGTGTACAGCTTCGGACCGCAGGCTTTGAGGTGCTTTTGGGCACTTCGATTTCATTTTAACTATTCTTACGCTCAATGAACACACTCTAGCCGCTCTTAGACACCAATTTCACGAATGGCACGGATTTAAATCAACGTCAACCTGAAGTTGATTCAGGTTCTACTCTCATTGGTGCCATATTCTAAAAAGATGCTGAAACTAGTTCAGCATGACCCGACCGAGGTTGTTTTTTGCTGGACACGGATTTCTCGATGGACTATATTCCGAAGGAGAGAAACGACTGAAGGAATCTTTTACAATGGGCAATGGACAATGAGCAATTAACAGTTATCAGTTATCAGTTTTCAGTTATCAGTTCCCAGTTCTCAGAAATCTGATGTCTCATATCTGATTTCTGACGTCTTAGGGGAAAAGTCAAAGGTTTTGGGTGTTGATTATTGAAATTTGAATCTGGAATATTCTAACTTTGAATTTGCTAAAATGAAAACCATGCTAGGACTGAAACTCCCTACCGACCCGCGATGGGTGAATATTGTTGAAAAGAACGTCGAAGAGATTTTGACGGACCACGCCTACTGCGAACAAAAGGCGGCGAGTACGGCGATTTCATTGATTATTGGTTTTCCGGAAAAGTCGGAATTGGTCAAGGAAATGACGGCTTTGGCCCGCGAAGAGATGGGACATTTCAACATGGTGCATGATAAAATATTGAAGCGGGGTTGGGTACTCGGTCGTGAACGAAAGGATGAGTATGTTCTTGAATTGATGAAGTTTTTTCCAAAAGGGGGCAGTCGCGAGACACATTTGGTACATAAACTGCTATATGCGGCCTTGATTGAGGCGCGAAGTTGTGAACGTTTCCGTTTGCTTTCCGAAGAAATCAACGATACCGAACTTGCTGATTTTTACCGAAACTTGATGGTCAGCGAAGCGAATCACTATACCATGTTCCTGAAATTTGCCCGAAAGTATGGGAATCTCGAAGAGGTAAATCAAAAATGGCAAGACCTTCTGGAGTACGAAGCTACACTCATGGAAAAGCTGGGCAAAAAGGAAACCATGCACGGCTAGACCAAGTTTTTTTTGCTTGGGCCCCTACTCCAATTTTCTTTGGTAGTAGTAATACAATTCGAATTGTGATCGTAACTCCGCTTCGTTGATGCCTCTCTGTCGATAAGCGTTGTCCTGTTTTTCTGAGAAAATACGTGCTTTTAAGTTATCTCTCCAAGAGATATCGAAGGTATCCAACAGTTCTTGTTTGATGTCTTCATCATAAATGGGACAGCCTACTTCCACCCTGAAATCCAAGTTACGGGTCATCCAATCCGCAGAAGAAATGTAACAGTGGGGGTCGCCACCATTCCCAAAAATGAACAAACGAGGGTGTTCCAAGAATTTATCTACCACGCTGATGGCTTCAATATTCTCGCTCATCCCTTCTACCCCAGGAATCAAACAGCACACCCCACGAATAATCAATTGCACTTTTACACCAGCACGACTGGCTTCGTACAATTTGTCCACCATTTTATAGGAAGTCAAACTGTTCATTTTGATTTTGATATAGGCTTCCAAACCAGCCTCGGCGTTACTGATTTCGTTCTCAATCAGCTTGTTAAAAGTGGATTTGGTATAATGTGGCGAGACGACCAAGTGCTTGTATTTGCTCACCTTGTAATTGGTCTCAAAGAACTCGAACACCTTGCCCATCTCCTTTAGGATGCCTTCATGAGCTGTAAAGAGGGTATAATCCGTATAAATTTTTGCAGTGGATTCATTAAAGTTTCCGGTACTGATGAAACCATAGCGCTTGATACCTTCGCGTTCTTCGCGTTCTACCAAACAAATCTTGCTGTGCACCTTTAAACCGGGTACGCCAAAAATCAGGTCGACCCCTTCTTCTTTGAGCAAGTTGGCATATTCGATATTGGCTTGTTCGTCAAAACGAGCTTGCAATTCAATTTGAACGGTTACCTTTTTTCCATTTTTCACGGCGTTTATCAAGGCAGAGGCTATTTGACTATCATTCGCCAGACGGTAAATGGTTATTTTGATGGTTCGTACCAAAGGGTCCAGTGCCGCCTCTCGCAAAAACTTGGTCAAATAGGCAAAGGTGTGGTACGGGGTATAAATGAGATAATCTTTCTGGGCAATTTTTTCGAGCAAACTCCCTTTCATGCTCAAGCCCTTCACGGGAAGCGGTTCAATTTTTTGGTACATCAAATCGGTACGGCCCAAACTCGGAAAACCCATATAGTCCCGACGGTTGTGATAGCGCCCACCGGGAATGACACTATCCGTATCAATAATATTCATTTTTTCCTTTAGGAACTGCAGCGTGTCCTTATCGATGGTTTTGTCGTAAACGAAACGCACCGGGTCGCTTATTTTCCGTCCCTCAACACTCGATGAAATCTTCTCGATAAAACTTTTGGTCAAATCATTGTCGATGTCCAACTCCGCATCACGGGTAATCTTAATCATATGAGCCGAGATGCTTTTATACTCGAACATGGTGAAGATGCTATCCAAACACAACCGAATCAGGTCATCCAAAATGATGATGTAATTTTTATCCCCTTTTTTAGGCAAAACGATAAAGCGGTCAATACCCCTAGGAATTTCGATTAAGGCGTAACGATTCTTCCCAATGTCAATAGGAGTACCTTGGTCTTTGCGCATCACCATTTTGACGGCGAGGTAAGCCGCTGTGTCCTTAAGCAATGGAAATTCCGTTAAGTCATTCAAGATGATGGTCATCAACTCTTGGTTGACCTTTTTGAAAAAGTATTCCCGAACGAATTCTTGTTGTTCGACATCGAGCTCATTTTCATTCAAGATGAAGATGTTTTCCTCCTTCAGTTCATCTTCAATTTTATTTAAAATTTCTTGACTTTTGGCCTGTTGCTGGATGACGATTTTGGTGATTTCTTCAAGCAAATCCTTGGCCTTCTCACCACCCAAAACGCTTTTTCCGGTTTTACCAGCGTCCACAATTCGCTTTACCGTAGCGTAGCGTACTTTAAAAAATTCATCAAGATTGTTACTGAATATTCCCAAAAACCGGAGGCGGTCAATCAGCGGAACCCGCTTGTCGGCACTTTCTTGTAATACCCGAGAATTAAAATGAAGCCAACTGATTTCGCGATTTACGTATTCATTTTTCACCTTGATCATTTGATTTTCAGCTGTTTTGGGAAAATAGTTCGTTTTGTGGTTCCTTTCTGTACCTTAGCCCAAGCGCTTACTTCAAATTGAAGATGAACACATCCCGCAGTCGGCACGTTGTCAATATAGGTATCTCCCCAGCGATTTGCAAGTTCGGTAAGGGCATGGTTGTGCCCAAAAATCATGACGCTTTGCAAAGAATTGTCCAGTCGCTTCACAAAGTATTCCACTTGGTCACCCGAAAAATCATAGAGTTCTTTATTGACTTGAAAATTGTTTAAATCAAATAGCAGCTTTTCCATCACTATGATGCTGGTATGCAAAGCGCGGTTCGCCATACTGGAATACACGCGCTCAACAGAAATACCTAAGGTGTGCAGGTGGTTTCCCACCAATATTGCGTCATCAATACCCCTTTCGTTCAGCGGGCGGTTTCGGTCGGCAACGTTGTATTCCCAAGAAGATTTGCCATGACGCATTAAAAAGAGATTTTTCATAGTATGGTTTAGGGAGCCAAACGCTCTATTTTCCAGTCCAAATTATCTTGCAATTCGTAACGAATACGGTCATGTAGGCGATTAGGCCTTCCTTGCCAAAACTCCAGGCTTACAGGTCGTACGATATAACCACCCCAATGTTGGGGTCTTGGAATATCTTTTCCCTCGAATTCTTGCTCCAATGCAGCTAATTTTTCTTCCAGTACTTCACGGGATGAAATCACTTCACTTTGGTCAGAAACCACAGCGCCCAAGCGACTTCCTGCGGGTCTGGATTCGAAATAACCGTCGGACAAGTTCTCTGCTATTTTTTCAGCCGTACCCTTGATGATGATTTGACGTTCAAGATTGGGCCAAAAGAAGGACAGGCAGACGTTACCATTCGCTGCAATGGCCCTGCCCTTTTCACTGAGATAATTGGTGTAAAAAATGAAGCCTTCGTGGGTATATTTTTTCATCAAAACGACACGGTTCTTTGGAAAGCCATCCAAACCAATGGTGGATATGGTCATCGCGTTGGGTTCTTCTACGCCATCAGTCGCTTCAACTTCATAGAACCAAGTTTGAAACTGTTGCATGGGATTTGAATCAATAGTCTCCTCCAACAACTCCTTTTTATCGTAGGATTTTCGGTAGTCACTCAGGTCCTTTTGCATCTCGCTTAGTTTAGATAACAAAGATCTGCAAAAGAAGTCAGATTTGAAATAGGATGAATCCTTAGGTTTCCCTAAAACTCGAAGTGTTTTCCGTCGTCAGCCAATTCAGTGTCGGCGAAAATTTCTTGTGCTTCCTCCTTGAAAAGATTGAGATTTTTGTAACGGGTCGAAAAATGACCTAAAATGAGCTGCCCTACCCCACTCTTTTGCGCGATGTTGGCAGCTTGCTTGGCGGTAGCATGTTTGGTTCGGTCACACAAATGCGATTCAGATTCCAAAAACGTGGACTCGTGATACAACACATCTACCCCTTTAACGATGGGCACCACTTTTTCCGAATATTGGGTGTCACTGCAGAATGCGTAGCTTTTTGGTGGCGGCGGGTCATATGTTAAAGTCGAATTGAGCACTTCCTTGCCATCAGCGGTTACGCCATTTTTACCGGCCTTGATATTGTTAAACTGCGAGGCATCAATATTGTGGGATTTCGCGGCTTCTATATCCAGTTTTCTGGGGAGCGGCTTTCCTTGGAACAAAAATCCATTGGTGTACACCCGATGCACCAAGGGAATGGTTGACACTTGAACACGATCGTCTTCAAAAATCAATTCGGAATCGTTGGATTCCAGCTCATGAAAAAGTAAGGGATAATTCGTCCAAGAGTCCCCCAATTTCAATAAAAGGGTTACTGCCTCTTTGATTCCTTTGGGGCCATAAATATGCAGGGGCTTTTCACGACCTAACAAACGAAAGGTAGATACCAGACCTGGCAAACCAAAAAAGTGGTCACCGTGCAGGTGCGAAATAAAAATGTGGTTGATGCGTGAAAACCGTACTTTGTTTTTTCGCAATTGTACTTGGGTGCCTTCCCCACAATCAATCAAAAACAAATGATTTCGGATTTCGAGTACCTGTGAAGTTGGATTGGTAAAAGCACGTGGCGTGGCGGAATAACATCCTAAAATGGTCAATTTCATGAAATCAAAAGGTTGATTCCGCTATCGGCGGAGTTTAGGCAAAGGGTTCTTCTCATAAACCCAAATCCCTTTCAATTTCTTCCATCTCAATGATATCTTTAGCTTCTTGTACGGTTGGCGCTATGGATAGCCCTTCAGGAACCTCATCATATTCCAGATTTTCAGAAACCACGATAAATGACTTTTTTGAACTCTTATGTTCCTCAGAAGCTGAAACTATAGTAGCTAACCCTTCTACTATTTCATCCTTAGGGGATGTCAAAGCAACAATAGCATTGACCCCCTGAATATCCGCGTAATTCCCTTTTAATTCTTCAAGTAAGACCGAAAGCTGAACGTCTCCTTGCGACACAATTACCAGATTGTCTTGTTTTTCAATCGTCATGCTTACTTGATTTTCGCCGCTAGCAGGTAAATAACCGCCATGCGGATCGCTACACCGTTTTCAACTTGGTCCAATATGATGGATTGTTCGGAATCTGCCACATCACTCGTAATTTCTACTCCTCGGTTAATCGGACCAGGGTGCATGATAACAATTTCTTTATCCAATTCCTGTAAAATATCCTTGTTGATTCCAAATTGCTGGGTGTATTCTCTTGTCGACGGGAAATAGCTAACATCCATCCGTTCATTCTGCACGCGAAGCATGTTGGCCACGTCGCACCATTCCAAAGCTTGTTTCAAATTGGTTTCTACCTCTACACCCAAACTCTCAATATATTTGGGAATCAAGGTTTTTGGGCCACATACTTTTACATTGGCGCCTAGCAACTTCAAAGCGAAAATATTGGACAATGCCACGCGAGAATGCAAAATATCCCCAACAATAACAACGTTCTTCCCTCCCACTTCACCATACTTTTCACGAATCGAGTACGAATCCAACAAGGCTTGCGTAGGATGTTCGTGTGCGCCATCTCCCGCATTGATAATTGCGGCCGAAACGTGCTTGGATAAAAAGACTCCAGCACCTGGGTTGGGGTGCCGCATCACCACCATATCAACCTTCATGGACAAAATATTGTTTACTGTGTCAATGAGGGTTTCTCCTTTTTTGACCGAAGATTGCCCAGTAGAAAAATTCACCACATCAGCAGAGAGTCGTTTCTCGGCGAGCTCAAATGATAATTTGGTGCGGGTGCTGTTTTCAAAGAAAATATTGGCGATGGTAGTATCCCGGAGCGTTGGCACCTTTTTGATGGAACGGTTAATGACTTCCTTGAAATGGTCGGCGGTTTCAAAAATGAGATGGATATCCTTTTTGTTCAGATATTTGATTCCCAATAAATGCTTTACGCTCAGTTCGCTCATTCTCGGTTATTTATTCACCAAATACACCACATCTTCACCATCATTTTCTGCCCACATTACTTTGACCCTTTCTTCGTTAATAGCATCCACTTGACGGCCACGATAATTGGGTTGAATGGGCAAATGGCGGCTAAAACGCCTATCAATTAAAGTTAGTAACTCTACATTTTTGGGCCTTCCAAAGGATTGTATGGCCGTAAGGGCTGCACGAATGCTTCTTCCGGTGTACAATACATCATCAATGAAAACCACACTTTTATCTTCAACCAGAAAATCAATTTTGGTTGTATTGGCTTGCAAGGGTTTTTCACCTCTTCCGAAGTCATCTCGATAGAACGTAATGTCCAAAAAACCCATGGCAATATTTTTGACCTTATACTCTTCCTTTAAGATTTTTAAAAGCCGTTCGGCCAAATAAATCCCTCTAGGTTGAATTCCAATCAAAACGGTTTCGGAAAAATCAAGATGGGTTTCCAGTAGCTGACAAGCCAATCGATGAAGTATGATGTTGATTTCTTTTGAATTGAGAAGTACTCTCTGACTCATATGCTTTGCTACTGCCTCTGGTGATGGCAAAAGTACATAAATCTTAAAAAAAGTCGGAAACAAAAAAAGCCCTTGCAAATGCAAGGGCTTTTCAGTTTATAATCGAAAGATTACTTCTTCTTTGCGTCAGCCTCCATTTTTTCTTTCAAGGCTTGCAATTGTGCATTGGCGTCACCAAGCGTTGGCGCATCTTCCTGTGAAGAAGCCATTTTGCGTTTTGCAGAACGTACATTGCGCTCTTCTTGCTCTCTGAAGATGGCAGTGTGACTTGCTACAACACGCTTGAAGTCTTTGTTGAACTCAATAATCTTGAATTCGACTTCTTCGCCTTTGGTGATTTTCTTACCGTCTTCCTTCTCCATGTGACGTGAAGGAATAAACGCTACGATATCATCATTGAATGCCACAGTAGCACCTTTGTCAACAATTTCGGAAACCGCTGCTTTGTGAACGCTGCCTTCAGCAAACTCAGTAGCATATTTGTCCCAAGGATTCTCGGTGGTTTGTTTGTGGCCCAAGCTCAACTTACGACCATCAACATCCAATTCCAATACTTCAACTTCCAAGGTATCACCAACAGTTACGAATTCAGATGGATGCTTGATTTTCTTCGTCCAAGAAAGGTCAGAGATATAAATCAAACCATCGATTCCTTCTTCCATCTCTACGAACACACCAAAGTTGGTGAAGTTACGTACGATACCTTTGTGGCGCGAACCAACAGGGTATTTGCTGGTGATATCGGTCCATGGGTCTGGCGTAAGCTGCTTGATACCCAATGACATTTTTCGTTCCTCGCGGTCAAGGGTCAATACAACGGCATCAATTTCGTCACCTACTTTTACGAAGTCTTGTGCGGAACGCAAGTGCGTAGACCAAGACATTTCAGAAACGTGGATAAGTCCTTCAACACCTTCAGCAACTTCGATAAAGGCACCGTAGTCAGCAATAACCACTACTTTACCTTTTACTTTGTCACCTACTTTGATTTCGTCACCCAAAGCATCCCATGGGTGTTTCTCCAATTGTTTCAATCCAAGTTGGATTCTTGACTTGTTGTCATCGAAATCAAGGATAACCACATTCAATTTCTGGTCAAGCTCAACAACCTCGTTCGGGTGGTTGATTCTGCTCCAAGAAAGGTCAGTAATGTGGATAAGACCGTCAACACCGCCCAAATCGATAAAGACACCGTAAGAAGTAATGTTTTTAACAACACCCTCCAATACTTGTCCTTTTTCAAGTTGACCGATGATTTCTTTCTTCTGTTCTTCGATATCCGCTTCAATCAACGCTTTGTGCGATACCACTACGTTTTTGAATTCGTGGTTGATTTTCACCACCTTGAATTCCATGGTTTTCCCAACGTATTGGTCGTAGTCACGGATAGGCTTCACATCGATTTGTGAACCTGGCAAGAAGGCTTCGATACCGAAAACATCGACGATCATACCTCCTTTGGTTCTACATTTTACGAAACCAGTAACGATTTCTTCTTTATCATGGGCATCGTTTACACGGTCCCATGCCATAATGGTTCTGGCCTTTCTATGCGAAAGCACCAATTGACCTGTTTTGTCTTCTCTGATGTCGATGAGTACCTCAACTTTGTCTCCTACCTTAAGGTCGGGATTGTATCGGAACTCATTCAATGAGATAACCCCTTCAGACTTTGCATTGATGTCGATAATCGCTTCGCGGTCTGTCATGTGAACGACGGTACCTTCCACTACTTCTTCATCAGCGGTGTCAACAAAGTTCTCTTCGACTAGGGCTTCAAATTCCTTTAGTTTGGAATCTTCTACGCGTTCAATTCCTTCTTCGTATTTGTCCCAGTCAAAACTTTCGAGATATTCTTTAGGGTCTTTTTGTACCGGAGCTTCTTGAGTTACTGCTACGGCTTCTGCTGTAGTATCTTCAGCAGGAGTTGTTTTTTCTTCAGCCATGTGCTGATTTCATTTGTATTTCGTGGAGTTGTAGGACTTGGCACTGTCCACGAAAGCTATTAATTTGATTTTCTGTATCCTTTTCTATCCTATTCAATTGCCAAAAAGGAGTGCAAAAATACAATTAAATTACTGATTAACAAAGCCTCTGGGCGCTAACGATTTTTTACCGCCCATTTAATGGCAAAATGTAGTGGAATAGTTATCTTGAGAGTCTAATTATTAACTATAAATTACAAACATGAGTGCAAAAGCAAAATATCAAGCTGTTCTCGATTTGGGACAGGAATTGGGCATCAAAGATGGTGATGTCTCTGAAGAAGGAGGAGTCCTAAAAATCAAAGGAACTGCCGGCACGCCCTATGCTAAAAACGCCATTTGGGATAAAATCAAAGCTATTGGCGGGGAAAGCCCAAGCGATATCAAAGCCAACATTTCCGTGGAAGATGATTCGGTTTACCACCGTCATACCGTAAAAAGCGGTGAGTCGTTGAGTTTAATTGCAAAGCACTATTATGGTGATGCGATGAAATACCCTAAGATTTTTGATGCCAACACCAATATTCTGAGTAATCCGGATGTGATTCATCCCGACCAGGTTTTGGTGATTCCAAATCTATAAAGCTGAATTCATTCAAATAAAAGGGCGCCTTCCGGCGCCTTTTTTATTTAAAAATTGCGATATTTAGCCACTTCTCTGCAGCAATAGCCCTGATTTTCCCTTAAGGGTTTTACAAACTTTTACCATGTTGTATCAAGACCATTCCGCATTTGTGGAATCAGTTGTTGTGGTTCCAAGTTTTTATACCATACAACAGTTTACTGCCAAAACGTGTCTATCCATTATTTTGAATTATTCAAACCACTCCCTTTAAACCTTAAACCCATAAATATGAAACAGTTTATCAAATTCACTTTGGTCCTTTGCAGCATAAGCTTCATCGCCTGTAATCCCAAAAATGAAAACAACACCGAAAACGAAACCCCAGCACCAACCGCAAAAACTGAAATCCCCATGCAAAACTTTATGGCCCTTTTTGAAATCCCAGCCAACGACGTGGACCGCGCCATCGCATTTTATCAAGCGGTATTGGACATTCCGATTGAAAAGATGGAAATGCCGGGAATGGAAATGGGCATCTTTCCGTACGAAAATCAAGCAGTACATGGGGTCATCATGAAAGCAGAGGGTATGGTGCCATCCGCCCATGGGGTAACCGTTTACCTAAATGGTGGGGATGACTTACAGCCCATGTTGGATAGAGTTGAGTCCAATGGAGGGGAAATCATTGTCCCGAAAACCGCTCATGCGGACGAATCTGGTTTCTTCGCGTTGTTCTTGGATTCTGAAGGAAACCAACTCGGGTTGAATTCTCCGAATTAAGCTCAAGTACAAACTCAAACACAAGTCCAAACCTAGCGTACGTTAAGCTTCTACATTATGGAATAGAAGACCTTTGTTTTCTATGCAAGCATTTTATGGGTCAACTGAAATCAACAATTGATTTGTTGGAATGATTGTCTGGTCCATCCTTTCTTGGTAACTGAGAAAAAATAGCGAATTTGCCAATGCATCTAAGAGGCTGTAGAACCATATGGGAAAAAGTAAAATACTTAATAGCATATCCATAGCAATACTTATCCATTTAGTACTGGCGATTGGGTTAATTGTAATGGATAACCCGCTTAGTTGGAAACTATTTCCAGGTAATACTGTTATGTGGGTTCCTTTGTTATTCCTGATTCCCGTAACGCTTTCGATACTATCCTTGAGGGTTGAAAAGAAATTGTTGACTAAATTTTTACTTAGCGTCTCAATACTTTCCTTTGTGGTAACAGGTCTTTTTGCAATATATATCATTGCTTTGGCGTCTGCTTTTCAGCATTAAAAGCGAATTGTTCAGCTAGCTTTTTCAATTACCCTTTGCGCATAATTGTGAATCCGTTCGAATTGCTCTTCCAGGCCCATGTCACTATTATCAAAGTGAATGGCATCCTTGGCTTTTTTTAGGGGAGAAACACTGCGGGTAGAGTCGATAAAATCGCGGTCCTGAACGTTTTTGAGTACTTGTTCGTAGGTTACCTCATCACCTCTATCCAATAATTCCTTGTATCTACGATGTGCACGGGTTTCTGCAGAGGCGGTCATGAAAATCTTTAGTTCTGCTTCTGGAAATACCACAGTGCCAATATCCCGTCCGTCCATGACCACGCCTTTGGCCAGGCCAATCTGCTGTTGCATCTCGACCAACTTTTCACGAACTTCTTTCACCGCAGCCACAGGACTCACCCACTTCGAAACCTTCAAATTTCGAATTTTGGCTTCTACACTCTCGCCATCCAAACAGATTTCAGCAACATCACGGGTATCGTGCTTTTCAAAACTCAATTGTATTTTCGGTAGTGCCTCAATGAGTTTTTCAGTATTTAGGCTCTCTTGAATGATTCCATTATCAAGTGCAAACAGTGTGATTGCCCGATACATGGCACCCGTATCCACATAAGTGTAATCCAAAGCTTTCGCCAAACGTTTTGCGATGGTGCTCTTACCTGTTGAGGAGTGGCCATCAATGGCAACAATGATTTTTCCCATATTTCAAAAATAAGGAGAAGGGAAGGAAAGATATCAAAAACAGAAGCCTTAAATCCCAAATACGAAAGTAGGTTGTTAAGTCCGTATCTAATAGTGTAACAAACCTGCTTTTACCCTATCTTTTAGTACAATCAACCGTATCAAAATGAAATACAAATACATCCTACCCTTGATTTTTTGTTTAGGTTTGCTACCCTCTACAAAAGCCCAAAACATTCAACTTGACTCGCTAGAACCCTTCATCGAGAAATTGATGAAAGATTTTGAAGTAACGGGTCTTTCACTAGGGATTGTAAAAAATGACTCCATCCTCTATGCCAAGGGATTCGGTACACGAAAAATCAATCAAAATTTAGACGTCGATGCAAATACCCTTTTTGGTATTGGCTCTATTTCCAAATCTTTCACAGCATTGACACTGGGTATCTTAGTGGACGAAGGCAAAATACATTGGGATGATAGAGTCAAAGAATATCTACCCTATTTCGAATTACAGGATACTTATGCTGCCGAAAATTTCACGATTCGGGATTTACTTACCCATCGCAGCGGTTTGATAGAGGTTGCAGGTGGCGGATTGTGGTATCACACCAAATTGTCCAGAAAGGATATCATAAAAGGGTTGAAACATTCGAAGCCTGTATCCGGTTTTCGAGAAAAACCAGCATACCAAAACGTGATGTATTTGGTCGCTGCGGAAATTGTAAGCGAAGTAACTGGGATGCCATGGGATGCATTTCTCAAACAACGGGTATTCGATAAAATTGACATGAAAACCAGCACTTCCGTTGCTTCGGTAAGGGAATCCAATGAGAACTTGGCTTTTCCACACGTTTGGGATGCCAACTTCAAAAAGACTTTGGTTGAGCAAGAGAGCGGAGACAATCTCGCACCAGCTGGTTTCATTTATTCTTCAGCCAACGAAATGATGAACTACATGCTGCTATTACTGAATGATGGTGTTTATCAAAAGGATACCCTGGTGAGCAAAAAAATTATTGACGAAATCTTCAAACCACAGATTCTATACCCGATTGAAGGGTCGCCTTTTGGCAATGAATTTACCTCTTATGGTTTCGGGTGGTGGCTTACTCCGAAAGGCCCACACAAGTTGATTGAGCACAGTGGCGGCATAGATGGTATGGCGGCCAAGCTCTTTATGATAAATGACATGAACCTTGGGGTAATTATCTTAACCAATATTTCAAAAGAGCCGGCCTCGTATCTGCTTAAAGCCAAATTGTTGGAACAAATCTTCAACGATAAATCGTTAGACTTTTATGACAACGTCAAGAGGTATCGCGATAGAAGGGTAAGTCGTAAACCAGTAGCTAAAAGAAGGGTTATGGAAACTTCACCCTCATTACCACTAGATGATTTTGTTGGTGTCTACACGGATAAAATGTTCGGCGATATCCAAATTCAAATGCAAAACGCAGACGAGCTAGAAATTTCTTTTTCTAATTCATTCATCTTCAAAGGGAAATTAACCCATTGGCATTTTGATACCTTTCAAATTGAATGGGATGACATTAGAGTACCTAAAGGCTACGTCACTTTCAATTTCAATTCCAATCGGGAAATAACCGGGATAACTTTTGACCAGCAAAATCTTTTGGATGTTGATTTTAGGGAGCTTGATGTGTTCAAAAAATAACAAGTTAAGAAGGTCTAGAATCTTTATAAAATCTCGAACTTAACACTCATGTTTTTGACTAAGTTCGGTTTGCCCAGATCTATATCTTTAAAACTGTTTTTTAACCATGAGCTAAAATTTCATAGTGGTAAATAGAATAATACTTGACACTAATGTGCTAAGAAGCGATTTTTTAATTACTTCATATCACTTTAATGTCTTATTGGATTTTTGTGCTAAAACTGGATGTGCAATTGTTATTCCGACTATAGTCTTTGAGGAAATAGCATCATTGTACAGGAAAGAACTAATACTAAGGCTGCAAAATCTAAATAAAAGTGGAGAGGATTTCAATAGGATTATTTTAAATCCCAAACCATTTGAAAAAAAAGAAATAGATATTGAAGAGTTAGTTTCGAACTATATAATTTATCTCAAAACTAAGCTTGGGCCTAATCTTAAAGAAATAAGATACAAGGATGAGTTTCTTCCAGAATTAGTTAAAAGGTCTATAGAGCGAATTAAACCTATTTCTCCGAAAGGACAGGAATTTCGGGATGCCATATTGTGGCTTTCGATTCTAGAGTATTTTAAAGAGGAAAATTTCGAACACGAAATTTCATTTATTACAAATAATGTCAATGACTTCGCTAATAACAGTAAGACAGATTTACATCCTGATCTTTCAGCAGAGATAAAAAATTTAAGACCTACTCTGAAACTTTTCAATTCAATAAAATCCTTTGCTAAAGAGATTGCGATTGACATTGAATTCATTACCATCGAATGGATTATAGAAAATATTGATTGGGACAGACTGCAAGTTGGGGCTAAACAGGCCGTTGAGGGAATAGACCCAACTTACTTTTATGAATATTATCACAGAAAAAATATTAGTGATGACATTTTGGAGTATTGGAGTGTTTTATCTGCCAGATTTTCAAAAAAGGTAGATGAGTTTCATGTATTTAATCAAAAAGGAGAAGATAGCTATGGTATAGAAATCCAATTGTCTGGAGCTTCTGAAATCGAGTTCGAAAATGCAAAACATGAACGTTTCAACAAAACCGTTGTTTTTGGTACGACTATTTATGTTTACGTTTTAAACAACAAAATCATAAAATATGATGATACCTATTACCCTGAAGAGACAGGGTTAGATTTTTATAACTAGTATTTTAGTTTTTAACGCTTATAGAAAAATTATCAAGCGCTATCTCAACAACACGGACTTAAAGCTTCTTCGCGTTCTTCACCTTCTTGTCCGTAATGGCCAAGTCAATCACTTGACTCATATCAGACACATAGTGGAAGGTCAACCCTTTGAGGTAATCTGCTTTGATTTCTTCAATGTCACGTCGGTTCTCTTCACAAAGAATAATTTCCTTAATGCGAGCGCGTTTGGCTGCTAAAATCTTCTCTTTGATACCGCCTACAGGAAGCACTTTACCACGAAGGGTTATTTCACCCGTCATCGCCAAGCTCTTTTTCACTTTGCGTTGCGTAAACAATGAAATCAAAGAGGTTAACATCGTTATTCCCGCACTAGGCCCATCTTTCGGGGTAGCGCCTTCTGGCACGTGAATGTGAACATTGTATTTTTCAAAAACCGAAGCATCGATACCGTATTGCTCCGCATTGGATTTGATATACTCCATAGCAATAGTGGCCGATTCCTTCATCACCTTTCCTAAGTTCCCGGTGATGTTCAAAGCACCCTTGCCCTTCGACAAAATGGATTCGATAAACAAGATGTCTCCTCCCACGCTTGTCCAAGCCAAACCAGTAACGACTCCAGCCACATCGTTGTTTTCGTACTTATCGCGTTCCAAGCGTGCTGGACCCAAAACTTTCTCTACGGTCTCATTAGAGACTTTAATCTCATACTCTTCTTCAATCGCAATGGATTTGGCCGCATAACGTACCATTTTGGCCAATTGCTTTTCCAAGCCACGTACTCCGGACTCACGTGTGTAGCCTTCAACAATCTTTTCCAACTGAGGCTTGCCGATGCGCAAATGTTTGGCATTCAACCCATGTTCTTTTAGTTGTTTCGGAAGCAAGTGTTTCTTTGCGATTTCAACTTTTTCTTCAATGGTATAGCCCGAAACGTTGATGACCTCCATTCTATCGCGTAGCGCGGGCTGAATAGGTCCTAGACTATTCGCTGTGGCAATGAACATGACTTTTGAAAGGTCATAGCCCATTTCCAAGAAGTTATCATAAAACTCACTGTTCTGCTCTGGGTCCAACACCTCTAACATTGCCGATGAAGGGTCACCTTGATGACTATTGGATAGCTTGTCAATTTCATCCAAGATGAACACAGGGTTCGAAGTTCCTGCCTTTTTCAAACTTTGGATAATGCGCCCTGGCATGGCGCCAATATAAGTTTTACGGTGCCCTCGAATCTCTGCTTCATCCCGTAATCCGCCTAAAGAAATGCGAACGTATTCACGCCCCAAAGCTTCTGCCACGGATTTACCCAAAGAGGTTTTACCTACCCCCGGAGGACCATGCAAACACAAAATGGGGGACTTCATATCGTTTCGCAACTTGAGTACAGCCAGATATTCAATAATTCGGCGTTTTACATCCTCTAGGCCGTAATGGTCTGCATCTAAGATTCGTTGTGCTCTTTTTAGGTCAAAATTATCTTTTGAAAACGCATTCCAGGGCAGGTCCAAAAACAAATCCAAATAATTCCTTTGAATGGAATACTCGGCCACCTGTGGATTCATGCGCTGCATTTTGGATAATTCCTTCTCAAAATGCTCTTTCACCTTTTTGTCCCACTTCTTCTTTTTGGCCTTTTGACGCATCTCATCTACTTCCTCTTCATACGAGATGCCACCCAATTCCTCCTGAATCGTCTTCATCTGCTGGTGCAGAAAGTATTCTCGTTGTTGTTGGTCCATATCGTTTCGGACCTTGGACTGGATGTCATTGCGCAATTCCAACTTTTGTAATTCCGTATTCATGAATTTCAAGGTCATGAGCGCCCTTTCCTTCAAGTTGGGTACTTCCAAAAGCGTTTGTTTCTCCGCCACTGAAAGGTTCAGGTTGGAGGAAACAAAGTTTATCAAGAACGAATTGCTCTGAATGTTGCGAATAGCAAAAGTCGCTTCACTAGGAATATTGGGATTATCCTTTATGATTTTAAAAGCCAACTCCTTGATGGATTCGATAATCGCATCAAACTCCACATTGCTTTTTTCCGGTCTTTCTTCAGCTGCCTCGCGAATGGTAGCTTTCATATAGGGTTCTTCCGAAATAATTTCTTCGATTTCGAACCGCTTTTTCCCTTGAATGATAACCGTAGTGTTTCCGTCAGGCATTTGTAAAACGCGAAGAATGCGTGCCACTGTACCCAAACGATTGATGTCTTCCGCTTTGGGGTTTTCTACTTCTTCATCCTTCTGTGAAACTACCCCAATGGTTTTCGTGCCGTTATTGGCATCCTTAATCAAAGCAATGGACTTATCACGACCGGCGGTTATCGGAATGACCACTCCGGGGAACAATACCGTATTGCGAAGGGGTAATACTGGAATGGAGTCTGGAAGTTCCTCACGGTTCATTTCCTCCTCATCCTCTGGAGTGAGCAAGGGTATCAATTCTGCATCTTCGTCAATCTCGTGGCCTGCCAAACTGCCAAATGTTGATATTTTAATCTCTCCCATAAAATCTTTTTAAGACATTTTGTCATTTTCGACAAAATCCCGGTTCGCTGCCCCGTAATCATTTTTCATAAACTCAACGTTTTCAAGCCTTTTCAAGACCGCTCTAAGGGCGTAGCTATTCTATATGGTCAATTGTCGTGCCATTGCAGAATAAAAAAAATCGAAAAAGTGTAACAATACATATCTTCCCTCATCATTAGAACAAACCAATTACTTTTTTGAGCCACCAAAATGAACATATTGATGTACTCCTACAGGGTTGTCTGAAAGGAAAACAAAGCGCCCAATTGGAGATTTACAATCGCTATTATAAAGCGATGTACAACACTGCGTTGCGAATCGTAAAAAACAGTGCCGAGGCAGAGGATGTGATGCAGGAATCGTTTTTAAGTGCATTTACCAAGTTGCACACTTTCAAAGGGGAAGTTGCTTTTGGAGCTTGGTTGAAACGGATTGTAATCAACAACAGTATTTATCATTTTAAAAAACAACAAAAAAACAGATCTGTTGATTTGGAAGAAGTAATGTACAAGGTCGAAGATAATGATGAGGTTGCTTCAACGAATAATGGTTATACAGAACTAAAGGCTCAAAAAGTAATGGAGACCATGAAAAGTTTGAAAGACAATTACAGAGTTTCTTTGACCTTACATTTAGTCGAAGGGTACGATTACGAAGAAATCAGCGAAATCATGAACATTAGCTACGCTAATTGTAGAACAACGATTTCAAGAGCTAAAGAAAGTTTAAGAAAGAAATTGACCGTAAATGCATCGTTATGAAAAAGGACAACATTGATAAATTATTTGAGCGACTGCACGATGAATTTGATTTTGAAGAGCCACAAATCGGACACGAGCAGCGCTTTTTAGAAAAGTTGAATCCAGCGCAAGGCACCATTGCCATGCCCGTGAAGAAAAGGCAACTATGGAAACCATTGTCCATTGCCGCTTCGATAGCGCTAGTATGTGTTTTGGGTATAGGATACTTTAATTCTACCCCAACCATAAAAGAGCAGGTAGTTGAAATTGCTCCAGAAGTGTCTGACACAGAGTTTTATTTCGTAAACCTCATCGAAGAACAAATACAAGAGTTGAACGAGGCCAAATCGCCCGAAACCGAAAAGTTGGTAGAAGATACCATGGTACAACTCAAAAAATTGGCCTCAGATTACCAAGCGCTTGAACGCGAACTGGTTAACGGAGGTGACAGCAAAATAATCATGAATGCCATGATCATAAATTTCCAAACCAGAATTGACTTGCTACGAGAAGTCATGGACAATATTGAAAACATTAAAAACCTGAAAACGTACAATGATGAAAACATTACTATATAAAACCTTATTCATGGTGGCCCTGATGGCACCCTTGGCCTTAATGGCCAACAGAGGGGGGCTGAACGGAAAATACACCAAAGAGAAAACCATTAAAAAAGAATTCAAGGTAAACTCTGATGCCCTTTTTAAAGTGAAGAACAGCTACGGGAACCTAAACTTGACTTCTTGGAACGAAGACCGCATTGTTATCGAGGTTCGAATCAAAACCAACGGTAACAACGAAGAAAGAGTCATTGATCGTTTGAACGAAATTGATGTAGACTTTGAAAATTCCGCCAGTATGGTTAGCGCCCGCACCATGTTTGGACAAAAAGATAACTGGGGTTGGAAGTGGAACAAGAAGAAAAACGTTAATGTTCAAGTAAACTACATTATCAAGCTCCCCGTAAAAAATAGTGTCAATCTTAGCAACGATTATGGCCATATTTATCTTGACCGAATCGATGGACACGCAAAAATCTCCTGCGATTATGGAAAAATAGAGGCAGGAGAATTGCGCGGAAGAAACAACGAACTCCGTTTCGATTACACTTCTCGTTCAACTTTTGATTATATCAATAGCGGTCAAATCATTGCAGATTACTCCGGATTTACTATCGAAAAAGCCGGGAACCTAAGTTTGAGAACCGATTACACTAACGCGGTTATTAAAGACATGGAAAACTTGGATTATGCCAGCGACTATGGGTCTATTCAGGCCGAGAAATTGAAAAGCATAAGCGGTAATGGAAGCTATATTGGCATCAAACTAGGAGATGTGCATGGTGATGTAAAACTAACTTCCGACTATGGGTCCATCAAAATCAACAGAATGGCGCCAGACGCAGGTGATGTGAACATCAGAACCGACTATACGGGCATCAAGATTGGATACGACCCAGATTACCACTTCGACTTTGAAATCACCACGGAATATGCTGGAGTGAGCGGTAAGGACGATTGGGAAATGCAAGTAAGCAAGGTTCGTTCCTCAGAAAAATATTATAACGGCTACTACGGTGATGATAATTCCGGGAATGTAGTGTACATTAACAGTGAATATGGTGGTGTCACCTTTTTCAAGAACTAAATATCAAAATCAAAAAACAATACAATTATGAAAAAACTAATAACACTCAGTTTAGTCCTTTCCCTATCACTAAGTGCCTGCGCACAGTGGGGTAAAAGAGTTAAAGGTGACGGAAATGTGGTTTCCGTAGAACGGAACGTTGGCGAATATGATGCCATTGCACTGGCAGGCTGGTTCGATGTGGAACTTGTTGATGGCAACGAAGGTGAAATCACTTTAAAAGGGGAATCCAACCTTTTGGAATATGTCAAAACCGAAGTCAAAGACGGCAGACTAGTCATCAAGGTTGAAAAAGGTGTGAATCTTAAACCCTCAAATTGGAACTCTGGGATTTTCGTTACGGTTCCTATTGAATCTGTAAATGCCGTAACCCTTTCCGGTTCAGGAGATATTGTGGGCAAGACTACTTTGAAATCAGACAACTTTAAAACCAGAATTTCTGGTTCAGGAGATATCTCCTTGGATATCGAAGCTGAATCTGTAGAAGCTACACTTTCCGGTTCAGGAGATATTGACTTGGATGGCAAGGCTACCAATCTAGACATCAATGTTTCTGGTTCAGGGGATATCGATGCCTACGGCCTTGACGCAGATTACGTAACGGCTACCGTTTCGGGTTCTGCAGACGTAAACGTAACTGCCAACGAGAGCATTCAAGCCAAAGTATCCGGCTCAGGAGATATCAGCTACCGTGGCAATCCTAAAAAAATCGATACGAAAAGTTCAGGCTCTGGAGATATTTCTAGAGGCTAAAACCAAACTAAATCTCATCAATCAAAAACGGCGAAGCCCTTACTGAAAAGTAGGGGCTTTTCTTTTATGGTTTTGAATCCACTTTCTTTACCCGAAGCAATAAAATAATTCCACCCAAAAAGAATATACCCAGAAATATGGTACTGTTTCGCATACTTCCTGTCAATTGTGCCACAGCGCCGTAGAGAAAAGTACCAATAATGATTCCTATTTTCTCGGCCACGTCGTAAAAACTGAAAAAGGAGGTGGTATCCGTAGTTTCAGGCAAAAACTTGGAATAAGTAGACCTTGAAAGCGCTTGAATTCCTCCCATAACAATTCCTACAAGTCCGGCTGCGATGTAGAAATCCATAGGGGTCTGAAGAAAAAAGGCATAAATGCATAACAATACCCAAAATCCATTGATTGCAATCAAAGTCCTTACATTTCCAAAGACTCGGGAAGCCCTTGCCGTCGCTGTCGCGCCAATAATTGCTACCAGTTGAATGACAAGAATACTAATGATTAAGCCTGTAGTTCGTTCACCATCCGTTCCCCAATTAATCTCTTCTTCACCAAAATAGGTAGCTATCAACATAATGGTCTGCACAGCCATGCTGTACACGAAAAACGCACCCAAATATCTTTTAAGGCGAATCTCATCGCCCAGTTGCTTCCAAACACTTTGGAGTTCCTTAAAGCCATTCAGAATTACATTGGTGCGTTCACCTTCTCGTTTGTATCCTTTCGGCAAATGTTTGAACGTATATTGACTAAAAAGGGCCCACCAAATACCTACTGAAATAAAAGAATATTTCATCGCCTTTATTTCGGCAACTTCCCCTCCGGTATCCGTAATTCCAAAAACAGCAGGTTCCATGACCATGGCCAAATTGAAGACCAAAAGAATCACACTCCCTATATAACCCAACGAAAAGCCTTTGGCGCTGATGCTATCCTGTTGTTCTGGAAAAGCGATATCCGGCAAATACGAATTGCTTACGGCAAAACTTACCCAAAAACCTACCAATCCAAAGAAATAACAAACCAATCCAAAGTAGATGTTCTCTAAAGAAAACCAGTACAATCCAATACAGGATGCAGCGCCCAAATAACAAAAAAACTTGAGGAATATCTTCTTGTTTCCCGTATAGTCCGCAATCCCGGAAACAAGTGGCGTTACAATAGCAATAAAAACAAAGGCCAAAGATGTTACATAGCTTATCAATGGCGCACGGGCTATTTCACCACCAAAAATGACAACCTTTTCTACCTCTGCCGCTCTGAACAACGCGCCATAAAAAATTGGGAATACCGCAGATGAAATAACCAAACTATACACCGAGTTGGCCCAATCATAGAACGCCCAAGCATTTAACAGCTTTTTACTTCCTTTTAGCGTTAAAGCCTCAGCCATGTGAACAATTTAATAGCATGTAGCTCATTTTGCGAGGGTTTTGGAAGAAACGATGTATCAGATATTCCAATCTATTTTCTAAAATGGCTCAATGGGTCTAAAGGAAGTAACACCAAACTTAGCTGCTTCTTGTTTGGCTCCTGGTGCCCAAGCCGTCAAATTGTTGATTCTACTATCATTAGAAGGGTGTGTACTCATAAATTCCGGTGGTGATTGTCCGCCAGATTTGGCTTTCATTCGGCGCCACAGATTTGCCGCTTCATCCGGATTGTATCCCGCTATCGCCATAATCTGTAATCCGATACGGTCTGCTTCAGTTTCATGACTTCGACTAAAAGGTAACATTACGCCTAAAGTAGAACCCAATCCATACGCTTGGTTAAACGTATTTCGTTTTTGAGGGTCTTGAATGGCTACGTTACCAGCAACCGCTCCAATCTGTTGCAACATACCCGCACTCATTCGCTGGGCTCCGTGGTCGGCCAAAGCGTGGGCCACTTCGTGCCCCATCACTACTGCTACACCAGTTTCTCCCTGACAAATGGGTAAAATACCGGTGTAAAAAACAATTTTACCGCCTGGCATACACCAAGCATTTACGGTTTCGTCATTGACAAGGTTGTACTCCCATTTGTAATCTTTCAAATATCCGGCATGACCGTTTGCATTCAACCAACGCTCAGCAGCAGAGGCAATTCGCTGTCCTACCCTAGTTATCATTTGGGCTTCTGTGGTCCCTTTTACAACTTTGTTTTCGTTCAAAAACTGGTCGTATTGCGCGAAAGCCATGGGAAATATTTGACTGTTCGGATAAAAGTTCAAAGTGCTTTTACCGGTAAACGGATTGGTCTTACAGGCGAAAACTCCTAGAAAAACCAAGACGGTTAGCAAAAATCTTTTCATAATGGAAAATGTTTAGTAGAGGTAAATTACAAAATTATTTTCCGGATAGATGTAGCTCGGTAAAATCCTTGGTGACCTCAATGGTGTTATCTCCATTCAACTTAATGGCTTTCAAATCCACCACTTCATTGTCCACCTCAACCTCATGAATCTTGAAAGGTAGGCCATGGAAGGTCATTTTCAAGCGCTCGTAAGGGGTTATGAAATCACCATCCTTGAATTGTTGGATAATCAATTCGTTCTCTTTTCCACGCAAGCGGAACTTTCTTAGGCTATAACGTCCCTTTTTGTAATCATATCCATCTTGTTGGTCTTCGTAAACGGAAGAATTTTCGATACCTTCAGTATAATAAATATCAATTTCCAATACTTCTATTTCCTTCTCCCCAACGTACTGCTGTACAGGATACTTTGGAATCATCGCCCCAGCCTTTACGAATAATGGAATCTTGTCTATACCTGCGTCCACCCATTTTTCAACGCCGCCTTCGACAGCTTCATCCGTCCAATAGTTGAACCAAGTGCCTTTGGGGAAATACATTCTTCGACCTTGCGCATTGGGTTCTTGCACGGGACAAACCAAAAAGTGCTTCCCGAACATGAACTCATCGGTTCTAAAGTGGGTTTGTGTGTCGTTTTGGTCATAAAACACCAAGGATTGCAACATTGGCTGCCCCGTTTGAATATACCTGTAAAACATGGTGTATAGGTAGGGTAGCAATTTGTATCGCAATTCCACATAGGTTCTTACAATATCGGTGATTTCTTCACCAAAAGACCAAGGTTCTTGGTCTCCGTGGTCACCGCTGGAATGCACCCTACAAAACGGATGGAAAATCGCCAGTTGCATCCATCTCGCAAACAACTCACCGTTGGGTTGTTCCGCAAACCCCCCAATATCAGAACCCACAAAGGAATACCCACTCAAACACATCCGTTGCATTTGAACGTTGGCTATCCACAGGTGTTCCCAAGTCGCTACGTTATCGCCCGTCCAAGTGGCACAATACCTTTGAGTACCTGAGTAGGCGGCACGAGTCAGCACGAAAGGACGGCGGGGAAACATGAATTTCTTTACCCCATCATAGGTGGCACGCACCATCTGCATGCCGTAGATGTTATGAGCTTTTCTATGACTGCAAGGATGTCCGTCGTAGTCGTGGCGCACATCCAAATTGGCGGTCTTGGTGGGAACTTCCATCACGGCAGGCTCGTTCATGTCGTTCCAAACGCCTTTTACACCCATATCCGCGACCATCTCTTTATACAGTCCAGACCACCATTCGCGTACATCAGGGTTCGTGAAATCGGGAAATTTACAAGGACCTGGCCAAACTTTTCCTTTAAAGTGAGGCCCATCGGCACGTCGGCAGAAGAACCCGTTATCCATGGCTTGCTGATACACCCAATAATCGCGGTCAATCTTGATTCCCGGGTCAATCATGGTGACGGTTTTAAAACCATCTTCCTCCAATTCTTCAATCATTTTCTTGGGATTGGGGAAATATTGGTTGTTCCAGGTAAAACAACGGAAGCCTTCCATATAATCGATGTCCAAATAGATGGCATCGCAGGGAATTTTTAATTTTCGAAAAGTGCTTGCTACTTCTTTCACGCGACTTTCTGGATAATAACTCCATTTGGATTGATGAAAACCCAAAGCCCATAAAGGTGGTAACTCCGGAACTCCAGTCAAGTCGGTATACGCTTCTACGACCTGTTTCATCTCCGGGCCGTAGAAGAAATAATAATTCATTTCACCCCCATCAGCCCAAAAACTGGTAACGTTTCGCTTTTCCATGGCGAAATCGAAGTAAGTGCTGAAAGAGTTATCGAAGAAAACGCCGTAGGCCAAATTTTCCTTCAACCCGATATAAAAAGGGATTGACTTGTACAAAGGTTCCTGGTCCTTCCCGTAAGCATAAGAATCCGTAACCCAATTGTTCACACGCTTCCCCTTTAAGTTGGTATGGGAAGCTTTGTCCCCCATTCCGTAGAAGCTCTCTCCGGAATGACAGACCTTGCTCATCTTCACGATGTTGCCTCCGTAGTCATAATTCTCTTCCCAATGAAAGCCCAACTCATCTTCGCTGATGACTTTATCATCCAAATCGGTGATTTGTACTTTGAGGTTTGACTTGTTGACGTATATTTTGATTTTGGAAGTGGTAATCACGTATTCAGGAACTTCTTCCTTTACCTCCAAGTCATTGAATCCAAGATTTACATCTTCACTAATAGCATAGGAAAAATCAGGTTCAAATACGTGTTCAGTAGCGTAGCGAAAACGCACCAAACTATCCCTAAGGATGGTCACCTGTAAGATTACTCCGTTATGGGTCGTGAAATATATCTTCTCGTTTTCCTGCTTGAAATCGACAATTTGATTGGGGATTTGATTACCCCTTTTTTCTATCTCGGTATTTGTAATCATTGCTGGCTATTTGAGAAGAACAAAAGAACTATATTCCTCTGATAATATAAAATGATGTTTGAATAAATGGTTCGTTTAATCCTAAGAAACCATTATTTGTAAACCACTACGCCCAAAGGAGGTAGGTTCAAGGTAATCGATTGGTCTTGACCGTTCCAAGCTTTTGCCGTGGGTTTGGCCGATTTTTTTCCGATACCACTACCTGCATACGAACTGTCATCACTATTGAACAAAAGTCTCATGGTTTTGTTTTTAGGAACGCCAATTCTGTAGTTATTTCGAGGGACAGGAGTAAAGTTGCAAACCACCAGAAGGGTATCTTCTGGGTTGTTCCCTTTTCGCAAATAGGAAATCACGGAATTCTCGGAGTCATTGTATTCCACCCATTGAAATCCTTCAGGGCTGAATTGTTTTTCGAACAAAGCCGGTTCTGTTTTGTAGAGTTGATTCAAATCGCGAATCGTCTGCTGGATTCCGGAATGAAAATCATATTGGGTCAAATGCCAGTCCAAGCTGTTTTCGAAATCCCATTCTGAAGATTGACCAAACTCGCCTCCCATGAACAGCAAATTCGCGCCTGGATGGGTGAACATGTATCCGTACAGCATGCGTAAATTGGCAAAACGTTGCCATTCATCTCCCGGCATGCGATACAACAAAGATTTTTTACCATACACCACCTCATCATGCGAGAAGGGTAGCATGAAGTTCTCCGTAAACGCATAGGTCATACTGAAGGTGATGTTATTCAAGTCGTAGGAACGATAAATCGGTTCCTTTTTGAAAAATTCAAGGGTGTCGTGCATCCATCCCATCATCCATTTCATTCCGAAGCCCAATCCGCCAAAATGTACCGGTTTGGAAACGCCGGTAAAGGCCGTAGATTCTTCTGCAATCGTCTGTACTCCTTTGAAATTGCCATACACCTCTTGGTTCATTTCGCGCAAAAAGGACATGGCCTCCAAATTTTCGTTGTTTCCGTACATATTGGGCTCCCATTCGCCATCTTCACGGGAATAGTCCAAATACAACATTGAAGCCACTGCATCTACGCGCAACCCGTCAACGTGGTACTGGTCCAACCAGAAAATCGCATTACTAATGAGAAAAGCACGGACTTCGTTTCGACCATAGTTGAAAATCAAACTTTTCCAATCGGGATGATATCCCCTTCTGCGGTCAGGGTGCTCGTACAGGTTTGACCCATCGAAAAACCCAAGCCCGTGGGCATCTTCAGGGAAGTGCGAAGGCACCCAGTCGAGAATCACTCCAATACCTTTTTGGTGGAATTTATCCACCAAAACCTTAAAATCTTCTGGTTTTCCAAAACGGGAGGTTGGCGCAAAGTAACCCGTAAGCTGATAACCCCACGAAGGGTCAAACGGATACTCCATAATGGGCATGAACTCCACATGGGTAAAGCCCATATCGTGCACATAATCCACTAAATCATCAGCCAACTCTAGGTAGGTCATAAATTCCCAGCCATTTTTCTTTTTCCAAGAGCCCAAATGCACTTCGTATACGGAGTAGGGTTTATCCAGTGCATTATGATTTTCACGATTGGCCATCCAATCGCTATCCTTCCAAGTGTATTCTCCGTTCCAAACCACCGAAGCAGTTTTTGGGGGTTGCTCGCAATATCTTCCGAAGGGGTCGGCCTTTTCAGTGACCACTTCATTATGATGCGACCAGATTTTATACTTGTACAAGGAACCCATGTCCACTCCAGGAATAAATCCTTCCCAAATACCACTTTGGTCCCAGCGAACATTTAACGGGTGTTGCCCACCATCCCAATGATTGAAGTCACCAATTACCGAAACCGCTTTCGCGGATGGAGCCCAAACGGCAAAGTAGGTACCCTTTTTTCCATCTACTTCCTTGGGGTGAGACCCTAATTTCTCGTATAATCTATAGTGCTTTCCTGATTTGAACAGGTCAATATCAAAATCAGTGAATAAACTGTGTGGCAATACGTTTGACATATTAGTTTTTGTTTAGAATCCCAAGAATACCTCGCAATGGAATAACCGCCCAGGTAGGTCTAGAGTTCATTTCGTAACCCAATTCATAGACCGCTTTTTCGAGCATGCAATATTCCAGAAGGTAAACCCTTTCTTGGGTATATCCAATGTTGATGTTGTTTTGTTGAATCAATTCCACGTAGGAGTGCAAAAACACTCCGATGAAATAGGCGTATAAGGTTTCTCCCGCTTGAAACAATTCTTCCAAGGCGTAGGGGTACTTATTCTGATTGTTGAAGATGGCCGCGTACACTGCATAATGAAAAGACCGGAAAATACCAGCAACATCCTTCAATGGCGGTTGTTTTACTTTACGGTCACGAATCGTACTTTCCGGTTCTCCTTCAAAATCTAATAAATAAAAATCATCATTCTTAACGAGCACCTGCCCCAAATGATAGTCCCCATGAACGCGCAAACGCTCTCCCTTGAGCTTGGTCCAATCAAAGCTCAGAAAACGCTTTCGAATTTCGTTTTTACGCTCCAAGAATTCTTTGGCCAGGGTTTCGGAAAGTCCTTCAAGCTTGTGAATATTGTTTTCGACGGTGTTTAGTCGGTTTTGAAACTGATACAACAGTCGATTTTTAAGCCATACCTCATAATCCCCATTAAAATGTTCTGGCGTAAAGGCCGTGTCTTCGAATTCTGAACCCAAAGCGATATGCATTTCTGCTGTTCGTTCAGCGAGTTTTTGGAGCCGGAGAAAAATACTAAGACCCGCCCAATCAATGATTTCAGGGGGGACATCTTGAATGCCTAAACGGGTGAACAAGACCACCTTGGGCAACTCCAAGAAGCGTATCTTTTTACGTTCCAGACATTCGAATATTTCGTCAATTTCTTTACTCATGAATTCCCAGGCATCTCCTTGATTGGGAACCAGACTTTGCATGAGTGCTATGGTAATATTGGCGTTATCGGAATCAATAATGCTCAAACTTCCCATGTAAGCGGGTGTATTCTGATATTCCTTTTTTTCGCTCAGGAAGCGGCTCATCTCGTAATCCGGATTTTTGTCTGCATAAATGCGTCGGAAAAACTTGATGACATACTTGTCATTGATGATGATGGAAGTATTGCTTTGCTCCATTCCCATGTATCTAGATGACTCAAACACGGTGTCCTGGAAATGAACGCTTTTGTGATAGCGCACTTTTGTGGTATCGTTGGGCTCCGCAGTGACCAAACGTTCAAAAACCAACTTGCGAAAGGCTTCCAAGTTTAAGGCGTCAATGATAAAACCGTCAACCCCGTTGAGCTTCAGGGGGAGAATTCTATCTTTTTTGGCAAATTTCTCATCAGAAACAAAAGCAATCGGCAAAAAGTAGTGCTGGTAAAACGCTTCCTCAAAATTAATTTCAAGGATCAGCCCGTAATATACTTCGCCATGTTGTTGAATGCGAAAGTGCTCTGGGAGTTCAATGTACTTTAGCTTGCTTGACTTGCCACCATACCAACGTTGCTGAACAATATATTCCTGCAAAACACTTGATAAAAAAACCTCAATAAAACCCTCATCCTCGAGAAGATTTTCCCAAGCAATATTGAATTCGTACGGCGGTTTTTTACCCATGTCTTGCTACTATTCTTTTATGATTTCAAAGATATGAACTGGCGTTTTCGGATGCAGCTCCACAAAATTCCATTCGTCATGCCAACGGTATTCATTTTGGGTAATGCCATCTTTTAAACGAATACCTTTACCGTGCGTTTCTCCGATACCATCCCAAGGGAATTGCAGCATCCCCTGTTGCATATGATGACTATCCAAACTAATCACAACCAAAACTTGGTCTGTTTTGTCATGATTCCATTTATGGAAGGCTAAAATTTGGTCATTTTCGATGGCGCAAAACCGAATGTTATTGGTTTGTTGCAATGCCGGTCTGTCCTTTCGAAGTCCGTTGATTAAAGTTATCAAATACGTCAAATGATTTTGCAACGTCCAATCCCAATGGCGAATCTCGTATTTTTCACAGTCTTTGTATTCTTCTTTATTCGGAAGTGGTTCCGAAACCATTTGTTCGAAAACGGGACCATAAATCCCAATATTACTGCTTAAGGTTGCGGCAAGCGCATATCGAATGCAATGCATGGATTCATTGGCACCTTGCAAGTGATAGGGATTGATGTCTGGCGTGTTAGGCCAAAAATTAGGTCGGAAATATTCCTTCATTTCGGAGGTAGTCAACTCCGTAACATACTCCATCAACTCATGTTTGGACACGCGCCATGTGAAATAGGTATAGCTTTGGGAAAACCCTTGTTTGGCCAATTGCTGCATTACCTTAGGACGGGAAAAAGCCTCTGACAAAAACAGCACATCCGGATACTCTTTTTTGACCTCACCAATCAACCAATTCCAAAAATAATAGGGTTTGGTATGCGGATTATCCACTCGAAAAACACGGACGCCACAGCCTATCCAATGCAGAACTATGGACAATAAGCCATCCCAAAGTTCCTTGTATTGTTTGGTTTCAAAATAGAAGTTGACAATGTCCTGATATTTTTTAGGTGGATTTTCGGCATACTGAATCGTGCCATCCGGTCTTTTTCGAAACCAATTCGGGTGTTCTGCAATAAAAGGATGGTCGGGAGCGGCTTGAAATGCCAAATCCATGGCGACTTCAATCCCTTCTTTTTTGGCCAGCTTGACCAACTTTTTGAAATCCTTTTCAGTTCCCAGCTCGGGATGGATAGCCGTATGTCCACCATGCTTTGAGCCAATAGCCCAAGGAACACCGGAATCCCCTTCTTGGGCATCTACGGTGTTGTTTTTTCCTTTACGATTGACTTCCCCAATAGGATGAACAGGTGGAAAATATAAGACATCAAAACCCATTTCCGCAATTCTTGGCAATAGGGCTTCACAGTCTTTAAAAGTGCCATGCTGTCCTTTTTCCGGGGCAGCAGACCTGGGGAAAAACTCATACCAAGTACTAAAAGTCGCTTTTTGTCGGTCCACATACACTTGATAGGTTCCACTGGTGTTCGCCAGTAGACGTTGCGGATATTTCAAAAACCACTCATGAAGGGTATCCGAAGTAGCAAAGGTTATCGCTTCTTCGTATTTGGATTCATCCTTAAAGGCATCCACCCATTTTTTTAACTTCTTCTTATCCCGTTCCCCTAATTGCTTCTGCAAAAACTTCAAATACTGAATCCCGTCCAATAACTCACTTCGAACATGCTGTCCATCCTTTAACTTGGCTTCAATCCCATGCTGCCAGTTCAAGGAATAGTCAACCCAACCCCTTAGCTTGTATTCATAAAACCCTTGTTTAGTAACTTTAAAAGCGGCCTCAAAAACATCATTCTGTTGTTTTTGCATCCGTTCAGTGCTAAAATCCTTATCGTTTTCATGTTTGTAAAGGAGTTCTGCCTGAATGATATCGTGCCCATCGGGAAGAATATCGGCACTTACTTGAACGGGGTCTTGTAAAACCCTTTTAATGAAAAAAGCACCTGCTTCAAGCTGTGGGCGTATGTTTTCAATAACCACCCGTTGTTGTTTGAGCATATCTCGGTTTTAGTTGGTCTTTACCATAAATATAGGCAATATCACCTAACCCTTTCATGCAGATTCGGCTTTTGTAAAAAATCATTTTTTAGGCTTGGTTCATTTTTTGGAACGCTTTTTGAAAAGTACTTTCCAAACAGAATCAAAAATCAAGAATCATGAAGAAAATCAATACATTTTTTACTGCACTTTTAGTCGTGTTCCTAGTCGCTTGTGAAGGACCTGCAGGGCCTCCCGGATTCGATGGATTAGACGGTCTTGATGGGCGAGATGGCCAGGATGGTGTGAACGTCACAGGACAAATCATAGATATTGAGGGCACTTTCTCTCCAGCGAATGAGTTTGCCATTTTCTTCGAATTTCCACAAACCATTGAGGTTTTTGATACCGATGTGGTCTTGGTATACTTGCTCTTTGAGCAGCTTGAAGATTCACAAGGTGGTGCGCCAATCGACGTTTGGAGACTTCTACCGCAAACTAGAATCCTGAACCAAGGACTGTTGCAATACAATTATGACCATACCTTTTTGGATGTCAACATATTTTTAGAGTCAGATTTTGACTTGACTACCCTTCCTGCTGGTGATACGGACAATCAAGTGTTCCGAATCGCGGTAATACCCGCGGACCAGCTAGCGAACGGCAGAATGGATACTTCCAATGTGAACGCCGTAATGGGATTACTGGGTGTGGAAGAAAGCGCCATTCAAAAAATCACTTTGGAATAAACAAACGAACACTCCGAAAAGCCCTATTCCAAATTGGATAGGGCTTTTTTTGTTTCTGGCTTCCAAGCCTTAATTTTGAAAGGAAGTATTGGTTTTTCGACCAATACGAAAAGGAATTGCATGAGAAAAGAATTGCTTTGGCTGTTTTTGGTGTTGATGATGGGTTGTCAAGGGGTTTCAAAAGAGACCAAGGCCTTGGCAGTGGAATCCAAAGAGACTAAGGAATATCCGATTACCAAAACGGATGCGGAATGGCGTGCGCAGCTTACAGATATCGAATACTATGTGTTGCGAAAAGCCGCTACTGAAAATGCGTTTAGCAGTGAGTTGTTGAACAACAAAGAAAAAGGAACCTATGTATGCGCCGGATGCGATACCCCGCTTTTCCGAAGTGAACACAAATATAAATCTGGGACAGGTTGGCCTTCTTTTGACCGTGAAATTGAAGGCAATGTCGAATATTCGGTCGATTATAAGATTGGTTATGCCCGAACGGAAGAACATTGCGCTACCTGCGGTGGACACTTAGGCCATGTTTTTGAAGATGGCCCTGTTGCGACTACAGGTAAAAGACATTGCATTAATGGTGTGGCCTTGAACTTTGTTCCGGATACAAATTGAACCTCATAACAAGATTGTTTTTGAAAAAGTACAACGTAGAAAAAAGCGAATCAGAATGGCGAGAGCAACTTTCGCCAGAATCTTATAAAGTTCTAAGACAAAAAGGAACGGAATACCCGCACACTGGGGAGTTCAACCTTCATTTTGTAAAAGGCAACTACCATTGCAAAGCATGTAATGCCAAGTTATTTGAAAGCATTCACAAGTTTGAAAGTGGTTGCGGTTGGCCTTCATTCGACGAAGCGGTGGAAGGTGCCATTGAATACATTCGCGACACCTCCCATGGTATGATTCGCACGGAGACAGTTTGTGCCAATTGTGGTAGCCACTTGGGACATGTTTTTGACGACGGACCAAGAGAAACCACAGGTCAACGGTATTGCATCAATTCAGTAAGTCTTGATTTTGAAAGTGATACGGAATGACGCCTTTCGAAAAATCATATCTGACCAGTGCGCGGGCCGAGCTGACACGCTACAAAACCATGGCCGAAAAAACTTTCGCCCAGGTTGACGATGAAGAATTGTTTTGGCGTCAGTCGGAATCTGATAATTCCATTGCATTCATCGCAAAACATATCGTAGGAAACATGCGTAGCCGTTGGACCAATTTCTTCACGGAAGATGGTGAAAAAACATGGCGTAACCGAGATACGGAGTTCGAAGGACCTTATGCCAACCGACAAGAGATGTTGGACGCATGGCACGGGGCATGGGATATTCTTTTTTCAATATTGGATAGTATTGACGAGAACAACTACAACCAAACCGTTAAAATTCGTGGAGAAGCTCATAGCATTCCCGCCGCATTGAACCGACAACTCGCCCATTACGCCAGTCATGTTGGGCAAATCGTGTTTTTAGGCAAAATGTTGAAAGGTGAAAGTTGGACATCTTTGTCCATTCCGAAGGGAAAGTCAGATGCTTTCAATGCCGCGATGTTCAAGCCAAAGTCTTGAGCAAGAGCACTTCCTTTTTTCCAAGAAAACAGAGTTGGCAAATGGTATCGTAATTCCGTATTTTTGCAGCTGTTTCTGAAAAACCAAATTTCTTTAAATCCATCAAAATCGAGTAAAATGAGCAATTTCGATGTTATTGTTTTAGGTAGTGGACCCGGAGGTTATGTAACCGCGATACGCGCTTCGCAACTTGGCATGAAAACGGCCATCGTTGAAAAAGAGAGCCTAGGGGGTGTTTGTTTGAATTGGGGCTGTATTCCTACCAAAGCGTTGTTGAAATCCGCTCAAGTGTTTGAGTATTTGAAGCATGCCGAAGATTATGGCTTGAGTGCCAAAAAAGTAGAGCACGATTTTGATGCCGTAGTGAAAAGAAGCCGAAATGTGGCCGATGGGATGAGCAAGGGTGTTCAGTTTTTGATGAAGAAAAACAAAATCGAGGTCCTTCAAGGCTACGGTAAGGTAATGCCCGGTAAAAAGGTAGTAGTGAAAGGAGAGCATGGCGACCCTGCTGAGTATTCTGCGGACCATATCATCATAGCCACCGGAGCACGTAGCCGAGAATTGCCAAGTCTTCCCCAAGATGGCAAAAAAGTTATCGGGTACCGAGAAGCCATGACCTTGGAAAAACAACCTAAAAAGATGATTGTGGTAGGAAGTGGTGCGATAGGCATCGAATTCGCTTACTTCTATAACTCCATGGGTACTGAAGTAACCGTGGTGGAGTACTTACCTAATATTGTTCCTGTTGAGGATGAAGATATTTCCAAACAGTTGGAGCGTACCTTCAAAAAATCAGGTATCAAAATAAAAACCTCTGCAGAGGTAACCAGTGTGGATACCAGCGGTGATGGTGTAAAAGCCACAGTTAAAACCGCCAAAGGCGAAGAAGTCTTGGAAGCAGACATCGTACTTTCTGCCGTAGGTATTAAAACCAATATCGAAAATATTGGGTTGGAAGACGTCGGAATTGCTGTAGACAGGGACAAAATATTGGTCAATGATTATTACCAGACCAACATTCCTGGCTACTACGCGATTGGTGATGTTACCCAGGGGCAAGCCTTGGCGCACGTCGCTTCTGCGGAAGGCATTCTTTGTGTCGAAAAAATTGCAGGAATGCACGTAGAGCCTTTAGACTACGGAAATATTCCAGGATGTACCTATTGTATGCCAGAAGTGGCTTCCGTTGGGTTGACCGAAAAACAAGCCAAAGAACAGGGATACGATATCAAAGTGGGTAAATTCCCCTTTTCAGCAAGTGGAAAAGCCAAAGCCTCTGGAAATTCGGATGGTTTTGTAAAGGTAATTTTCGATGCCAAGTACGGTGAATGGCTAGGATGCCACATGATTGGTGCTGGAGTTACTGATATGATTGCGGAAGCAGTGGTAGCGCGCAAGCTCGAAACAACGGGCCATGAAGTCTTAAAAGCAGTTCACCCCCACCCAACCATGAGTGAGGCAGTAATGGAAGCGGTTGCGGATGCGTACGATGAAGTAATTCACCTATAATTCATGCTCAAACTTTTTAGGGCTACGGCTATTCTCGAAGGAATTTCCTATCTCCTTTTGTTTGGTTTCACCATGCCTTTGAAATACTGGGCGGGAATTCTTGAACCGAACAAAGTAATAGGATATGCCCATGGCGTACTTTTTATCCTTTACGGTGTTTTGGCACTCGTTTTTTGTTGGGAAAGAAAATGGAGCATCAAACGCTTTTTGATATTGTTTGTGGCTTCGCTATTGCCCTTCGGGACGTTTTATGCGGACAAGAAGTACTTGCAGAATATTCCTGCTACTTAAAACTTTCGATAGCCAAGTCGTAACTAGAAAGTCCAAAGCCTAGGATAACACCTTTGGCTCCTGCAGAAATATAGGATACATGTCTAAAGTCTTCGCGCTGATGCGTATTGGAGATATGAACCTCAACTACCGGAGTTTCAATGGCCTTTACGGCATCACCGATACCCACAGAAGTATGCGTGTAAGAAGCGGCGTTTAACACAATCCCATCATAAGAGAAACCTACCTCTTGAATTTTGGAAATCAACTCGCCTTCAATATTGGATTGATAGTACTCTAAAGTAATTTCAGGATACTTTTTGCGCAGTTCTTCCAGATAGGCTTCAAAAGTGGTCCCACCATAGATCTCGGGTTCACGTTTCCCAAGCAGATTCAGGTTGGGCCCATTGATAATCATGATTTTCATATCTCCAAAAGTAAATGAAAAAGGGCGGTAAACATACCGCCCTTTCAAATTCCATTGTAAGTTAACGCTAGTTGAACGCGTACTTGATGCCAAATCCAAAGGCTCCAGCTTCACCGTCTCCAGCATCGCTGATAACGATAGAAGGACGCCAATCGAAGTTGACCACGAGGGGTACTCCGTTGATTTTGAAATCCAATCCAGCATGTGGCCGAAGAGCAAAAATGTTGTCGAAATCATCTACCAAGATGATACTCGGACCGATACCGGCATACCAGCGTAAGCCAGGTGCACCTGAAAACTGGTCGTGATACGAGTATAAGGTAGTGATGATTGTGGCTCCATCTTCAAAGCCCAAATCTGCCTGACCAACGTGGTTGCTAGAGAAAAAATACTTCCCACTTGGACCGACAAAAGTAGCGTTGTCATAAACATCGATACCAAGTCCCACAGCACCTTTATAGCTGGTTTGTGCAAAAGCAACACCAGCAAACATAAGTAGGCCAATTAAGGTTATCATCGTTTTTTTCATGTTCATCAGAGTTTAATTGTTAATAGTTTTTGAATTGATTTTTGATGTAGGTTACTCTTGTATCTTATCCCTTCGAACGGTAAAACAATTACCATTTACCAGAAAAAATTACCAAGACCCACTATTTTTTATAGAGTCCAACCGCGAGTTTGACCCTATAGTAACATACGGATTAAAACAAGAAAAGGACGCCTGCGGTCACAATCCCAAAAGTTCCTTCGTTGTCTACGGCCCTATAGGAAAGTGCTATTTCAGTAGTTCCAGAAATCTGTACACCGACCATCGGAGCATAGTAAAATCCACCATCGTTACCTTCATTGATACCAATGGCATACCCTATGTCACCACCGAACTTAAAGTCAGGTGTAATGAAAATACGGGTAGAACCCGCAATAGGTAAAAACTGTACATCTTCGAATTCCAGGTCTATTTCAATAAAGTCACCAGATACGGTTTCGGTTTTTCCGAAAGCGTTGATAAATCCAGTAGCGAATCCAAAGTCCAAAGTTTTGGATACCCCCCAGTGGTAATTTAAATCCACGCCGATACTAAAACTGGAAAAGTCGGCTGCATCGCCAACCGGTAATCCTGCATGGAATCCAGCCCTGAAATTCGTGCGGTCGGTTTGCGCACTTACACTTAACATACAAATACTCGTTAGGGCAACGAAAAGAAAAAGCTTTTTCATCATGTTATATTTGGTTGATTACCTATAACGCAATCCAAAGCTTGGTAGTATTCCTACGTTGTCTGTAAACCTAAAAAAGGTAGTGAATCCTATAAAAAACGATATCCCAATCCAATCGTCCAGAAATGCGTTCTTACCTTGATATCGTCATCTCCCGTAAAGGAATTGCTAAACTGATACGCATAACGCGCCTTAAGACGCAGGTCGTAACTGATATCAAAGCCGATACCGCTGGCAGCTCCAAAGGACAGCCCCGTAAACCCATCTGGGATTTCTTCCAAACTAAAGTTAAACTGTGGCCCTGTACAAAGACTCAACTGGTCCGTAAGCTTGAACTCCGCAAGAATAGGCACCAATATCGCGTTCGCATCCTCTATTCCTGCAAATAGCAATTCAGAATGGACTCCAAACCCTGAATTGACTTCAAAATAGGCGAATCCACCAGCATAGAATCCTGAATTTGTTGTGGTCTCCGTAGTGTTGTCTTGCTTTGAACTCAAGTTTGCACTGGCAAAACCACCCGTTATTCCCCAATGAACGTTTTGTCCGTGCCCGAAAAAGGTCCATCCAAACAGAAGAACCGTTAATATTTTGTATCGTTTCATACTATTTTTTGAATGTCGTGAAAGTAGGCGGTTGGTGAGAAGGCTTTAGCGCTCATTTGACGGTTGCTTGATTTGAATTGACCGAATCCCACTCCTCCAGAAAAGGCAAATGTGTTAACTTGCTCATCCGAAATGAGGTGGAAAGACGCTTTACAAGATTATCAACACTATTTGGGCATTGAACGAGGTCTATCTGAAAACTCCATTAAAAGTTATAGGCGGGACGTGCAAAAACTGATGTCCTTTTTGGAAGTACACCAACTCACCGAAAATCCAGTTAATATCACTTCTGAAATCGTACAGCGTTTTCTGTATGAGACCGCAAAAGACCAAAACCCAAGGTCGCAAGCACGACTCATATCAGGGTTAAAGAGTTTTTTCGGCTATCTGATTTTCGAAAATCTTCGGGATACGGACCCGCTGGAGTTGGTAGAGTCTCCCAAAATTGGACGCAAACTGCCCGATACGCTTAGCTTGGAGGAAATTGATTTGCTTATTGCAGCCATTGACCTTTCCAAACCAGAAGGTGAGCGGAATAGGGCCATTCTCGAAACTTTATATGGCTGCGGGCTTCGGGTATCTGAATTGATTCATTTAAAATTGTCAGACCTCTTTTTTGAAGAGGGATTTATCCGGGTCATCGGAAAAGGACAAAAGCAACGTTTCGTGCCCATCTCCGATACCAATCAGAAGTATATCAACATCTATGTGGATTTGATTCGTTCTCACCTTACCATTGAAAAAGACAGCTCTGATATCGTTTTTCTCAACCGTCACGGTAAAAAACTGACTCGAGCGATGATTTTTACCATCATTAAAAATCTTACAGAAAAAATTGGCCTCAAGAAAAAAGTGAGTCCTCACACCTTTCGCCATTCCTTTGCGACACACTTGCTCATGAATGGGGCTGACCTGCGTGCCATTCAACAAATGCTTGGCCATGAGAGCATTACTACAACAGAGGTGTATGTTCATGTCAATCGTGAACATTTGACACAAGTGTTGCTGGATTTTCATCCTAGAAGCAACAAGTAACCCCACTCCGAAACGGTATGGGAAATGCAAAGGATACCTCTTATATTTGATAGATTGTCCTGAAAGGAGAAGCATGAGCAAAAAAAAGAATTGGGGTTTCCAGAATTGGAGTACCGACCGGGTGTTGAGTATTTCCGCCTTCTTTATAAGTATCATTTCGCTAATCGCATTGTTGTATCAATCCTATCTGGCTAGAGCCGAATACAAGTTGATGCAAAAACAACAAAGTGCAAGCGTAATGCCTTATCTCAACCAGTTTTTCACCAATACCAAAGGAAATTATCGCATTGTATTTGGCAACGATGGATTGGGACCCGCATTTATAAGAAGTGCTAAATTCAAAATGACCGATAGCCCTACTTTTACGAAAACCGATGATTTTCTACGTTATCTAGCAGAATCATACGAAGGGCTTGACACCTTAAAATATACCTACAGCACCATGTCTGAAGGTACTTTAATGCCGGCCAATAGTACGCAAGAGATGGTTTCTTTTCAAACTTCTGAAGAGTATCGCCTATTTTACAATACTTTGGTTAAACATGGCTTCAACTTTGAAATTGAATACGAAGACGTTTACGGCGAACGCTGGCGGCTCCGTTTCGATGAAGATATCCCCCAAAAGGTAAGCCAATAACCCATAACACTTTGAATATGAGCAACGTTACCAGAACCTGGTGGAAAGAAGGTATTGTTTATCAAATATATCCTCGAAGTTTTAAAGACACTTCCGGCAACGGTGTGGGAGACCTTAAGGGCATTATTTCCCAGTTGGATTATATCAAAAGCTTGGGGGTTGACATTATTTGGCTTTGTCCTATTTACCAATCGCCTAATGATGATAACGGCTATGACATTAGCGATTACCAAACCATTCTACCTGAGTTTGGTACCATGGCCGATTTTGATGAGCTCTTGTTTCAAATGCATGAACGGGGTCTCAAACTTGTAATGGACTTGGTTGTGAATCACACGAGTGATGAGCACCGCTGGTTTCAAGAGTCTAAAAAGTCAAGGGACAATCCCTATAGGGATTACTACCACTGGTGGCCTGCCGAAAAGGGAACACCGCCTAAGCGCTTTAGTTATTTTGATGTAGACGGAGATGCTTGGAAATATGACGAAACCACCGATAGCTATTACCTTCATTACTTTTCCATAAAGCAGCCCGATTTGAAGTGGGAAAACCCAAAGGTGCGTGAAGAAATCCATAACATGATGCACTTTTGGTTCAAGAAAGGTGTGGATGGTTTTCGAATGGATGTCATTCCATTTATTTCCAAGGATGATACTTATCCGGAATTACCAGCGGAATTCGATGGAAACTTCATTCCCTTCTATGCCAATGGACCGCATTTGCATACGTATTTACATGAAATCAACACCAAAGTACTTTCGCATTACGATGTAATGACCGTAGGGGAAGCTCCCGGAGTGTCTAGAGAAGATGCACATCTTTTTGTGGATGACGCGCGAAAGGAACTGAATATGTTCTTTCATTTCGATTTGATGGCGTTGGACCGAGATGGAGATGAAGTATTCTGGATGAGAGAGGACAAATGGAAATTAACGGAGTTCAAAAAAATCTTTAGTGATTGGGATGAAATTTTCAAAACCAAAGGTTGGGGCAGTTTGTATTTGAGTAATCATGATTTTCCAAGGTCAGTCAGTCGTTGGGGAAATGATTCTCCTGAGCACTGGCGCAACTCTGCCACCCTACTCCAAAACTTTTTGTTGACGATGCGAGGGACTCCCTATTTTGTTTTTGGGGATGAAATTGGTATGACAAACATTCGGTTTGAAAACATTTCAGATTACCGCGATATCAATACCATAAACCGTTACGAACTCCTCAAACAACAAGGGGTTGACGAAGCGACCTTTATTGAAAATGAGAAAGAAGCCAGCCGCGACAATGCCCGAACTCCCATGCAGTGGGATGAAAGCGACCAGGCAGGATTCACGAAAGTCACCCCTTGGATTCAAGTGAACAAAAATCACAAAACGGGGGTGAATGTTGCGCAGCAGGAAAATGACCCAAGTTCCGTACTCAACTATTTTCGCAAAATCGCCCAGCTACGCAAAACCCATTTGGGATTGGTGTACGGAGACTACGAAGAACTTCTTAAAGACAGTGAAACCGTGTATGCCTATACCCGTACTTGGGAAGATGAAAAATACCTTATCCTTTTAAACTTTAGTACCGTAAGCACCCAAGTTGATTTATCGACCGAAGGGTTAGGAACCCCTCGGCTGCTATTATCAAATATCGCTGCCGAGGCATTACAAGGCGATGGTAATTTTGTGTTGGAGCCGTATCAGGCGTGTATATACAGCTTTATTTCGGCAGAATAAAGACTACTTATATAAAATCATTCCATGTGATGCTTAATCAAAGGATTTTTAAGTTCCTAATTGATTAGAAATAGTTGATTTTTTTTTCTTCCAATCTTTACTATACATCAGGTATATTTCGACTAGGGACAAATTGAACAACCAGCCAAGCCATGAAACTATTTTGTAGGTGTCCATTGGCGGTAATTCAATTGTGGAAACGATTATCCATTTGAATAGTCTCAAACTTATTGCTGAAAGTGTCAAGGCATAGCTTCTGTACATAAACTTCAAATGACTTTTCAAATCTAACTTTCGTATAGACCTAAAAGCCATAAGCGTAAACCAAAACCATACTATCGCCTGAATTACAAATGATAGTTTTGAAAAAATACCTCCATTGGCGTGTAATGCCATTATAAATCCAGATGGTGCTGCAACAAGAAGGATTATAAAAACATATAACCCTCCTAGAATCTTGTGAATTTTCTTGAACTTAGTTCTGATTCGTTTTGAAAACTGAAAAATCCCAAAAATCAATACGAAAATACTTGTGTAGACATGACTGAAAAAGGCTATCTGATAGTATTTATATTCAATCTCGTTCTGCTTCACTGCCAGAAAAGCAACATCGAATTTTACTGGAATATATTGAAGAGTAATAAGGGTCATTAAATACGTAAAATAAATTAATGACAGAAGGCAAACGGATTTAAGAATGAAGTTTGAATATCTAATCATACCTATCACTTATCCCCTGCCGAAATAATCATAGTATTCTGAGGCGTTCTTTTCGTATTTTAAAAGAAGTTTAATGTTGTTTATTTCCAGTTTGGTAAAGTCATCCTTGATGTTTGTATGAACAGGGATATACCAGCTCTGAGCATCAAAAAACACACGTAAAGGTCTGTTTTTAAAAGAATAACCATGTCGAGCATAAATTGTATTTCTAATAATCGTTAGGTCTCCCTTCTTTAAGTTTTCGACCTCGTTTTTTGTCAAGACTGTATTTGATGCATTAATCTTATATATTAAATCAGTTGCGGAAGCAAATTCTCTTGAAATCCATTCCTCAAATTCATCATAATCAATTTCAACCTCTTCGTTTGTTTCAACGAATTCATACCAGTTAACGTATTCTTTTGATTGTTCCAAGCTAATGTTGGGGTCATATCGGAAGTACTTTTTTTCAAGATTATATTTTCTGTTCTTAATCTCGATGTTATGGTAAGCAGTCCATTTACCCTGTAAACTTCCATTTTCAATTGAAAAAACAAACTCTCCATCATACTTATCATCACCAGGTTCACGAACCCTAAAAAGATAAGTCTCGTTTTCTTGTATTATAACACCTTGGAAGGGCCTGTCATTTCCAGCTACCACGCTATGACCAAATACCAGACTATCCTTAACAACATCAATCGATATATTGATTTTGTTTTCTCTATTCCAGTAATATCCCTCATCAACGTAAATGTTTTTTTCATAGTCCTCATCGTCCTTTTCAAAATAACCAACCCAAAAACCTAAGAGCGGATCGTCCAATTTGGAATCCTCATTACCACTTTCTTCCGAAACCTGAGTTTGACTTTCCTCGTCTGTCCTTGAATTCTCAATTTCAGTTCCTTTCTCAATTTCGATTTTGGCTTCGGAGTTTTTTATTTCGGTTTTACAGCCAAGCAATACTATTCCAAGCAAAGCGAAAATAAATAGCCTCTTCATTTCAAATTTTCAATAATTATTAAATACACCAAGCTTTAAAAAGCTAAGGGGGTCTCTAGATAAAGCTAAGTTTTAGGTCCATTCGAAGTTCTAGTAATTTGTTCAAAGGAACAGGCTATAATGGATGCATCAAATGTTTGAGTTGACAAATGGGCAGTTGATATTAATTGCCCATCAGATACTCCACCGCTTTCTCCAATTGCAAATCTTTACCAGTGGCCATATCGCCGGGTAGGTTTTGCACCTTGATGTCCGGTTCCATTTGGTTGTTTTCCAAAAAAGGCTCACCTAGGGGTTTCCATCCGCCCATCGGAATACCGAAATAAATACTAGGGTCTATTTGGGTCTCCCACCATACAAAGGTTCCCGTTCCAGGGACAGGCATTCCCAAGGTTTTTCCGCCATTTTTGATTTTATAAGCTACAGGAAATAAGTGCGCATCGGAGTAATTGCTTTCCCCCATCACCACAATGGAAGGCTTTATCCAACGGTTCCAAGGTTGATACCCAATGTTTTGTCCATGCGGAATAATGTCCATATACTTTTTTCCAACTAGAAAATCCGACAATACATCATGCAGATTTCCACCACCGTTAAAACGAGTGTCTACAATAAGGGCATCCGCGCTGATGTGTTTTCCCAAGGCGTCCTCAATAACGGTCCGCATACTTGGGTCGTTCATACTACGCACATGCACATAACCCAGTTTCCCATCGGAGAGTTTCAGAGTCTCCGCACGACGGGTTTTGACCCAACGTTGGTAAAGCAATTGATATTCGGTTCCCAAGGAAACGGGCTTGACTACTTCTTGCCACTTCTTCGAAGTACTTGGGTCTGCCAGCGAGAGCAGTACATTTTGTCCTATTTTTCGATTAAGGAGTTGATAAAAATCCAAATCTGGGGTCAACTTAACGCCATCAATACTTTCGATGAGGGTTCCCGTTTTGACCTCAGATGCTGCTTTATCCAAAGGTCCGCCTACCAGCACTTCAGCGACGCGAATACCATCACCTGAATGTGCATAATCATACAGGAGGCCCAACGAAGCCGTGCGGTCTCCATTCTCGGGTCTGTGACGATAGCCACTACCTGTATGGGATGCATTCAGTTCCCCTAACATTTCGCTCAACATTTCGGCGAAATCATAGTTGTTATTGATGTGAGCCAAAAAGGGCTCGTATTCTTTTTTATAAAATGGCCAATCCACCCCTTGCAGGTCGGGCACATAAAACTTCTCCCGTACTTGTCTCCAGCTATGTTCAAAAATGTAAGCGCGCTCGTCATCCTTTTTCAATAGCATCTCGCCACTGGTTCCCAACGTTTTGGAACTTCCATCTTTGACATCCACTTTCATGGGTTTCCCATCTACCAAAATCAAAAGGAAATCCCCTTCTTTCGAAAGTTCAATGCTTCGTGCGTTCCCGCCAATTTTGGTAAAGAGCTTGGTTTCTTTTGTTCTTAAATCCGTAGTCCAGAGATTGTCCTTGCCTTCAAAACGGGTCAAATAAAACAGTTTATCCCCTTCTTTGGACAACACATAATCTGAAGCTCTTGAGGTGTGCACGGTAAGTTTCCTTTTCCGTTCGGACATGTTTTCCCAATCGAACTTCAAAGGTTTTACGTCATCTTTATCCTCCGCTTCGTCGCCTTTCTTCTTTTTCTTGGATTTCGTATCGTCGTCTTTATCTTTTTTCTTGTCCTCTTCTTCTTTCTCTTTCAAAAGACTTAACTCTTCTTCAGATAAATTGAAACGGTCAAAGGCCTCTTGGGTAAAGAACAACCCGAAAACATCACCCCCGGAGATGAATCCATTCTCCGTTCGGTTCCCTTGGCGGGTGGAGCCCCATACCATCATTTTTCCGTCCATCGCCCATTTGGGATTATAATCGACGTAGCCACTTTGGGTTAAATTTCGAAGGGTTCCAGTTCCGGATGCTTCAATCAAGCCTGCTTCTGGCCAAAACATGCGCTCTTTGGGTCCGTACTGTACCAAAAACCATTTGCTGTCTGGAGACCACTGGTACCACATATCGCCATCTGCATAAGAATAATTATGTTCCCCAGATAAGATGGTTCGTGTGGCTTTAGATTTTAAATTGATAACTTTCAAAGTAGTTCTATCTTCCAAGTATGCAACTTCTTTCCCGTTCGGTGCATAGGCGGGTTGGAATTCCTCGGCATCGGAAGCAATGAGGGTTTCTTCCTTAAGCAAGGTGGCATCAAAGAAATACTTTTCAGCATCCCGTACGATACTTTTTTGGTAAAGGTTCCAGCTGTCATTGACTTCAGCGGCATATAAAAGCGATTTTCCGTCTGGGCTAAAACTTACGCTACGTTCTTGCCAAGGAGTATCCGTAATACGCTTGGTGGTGCCGTGCGCCACGCTACTCACAAAAATCTCTCCTCTAAAGACATAGGCAAACTCCTTTCCGTTAGGTGATAAGCTCACTTCGGTAAAACCACGATTGACTTTTACGACCTTATCTAGATTTTGACGTCCATCAAAACTGATGGAAATATTCACTTTTTGGGGTTGACCTCCTTCTTGCAGGGTATAGATTTCACCATGATAACTGAAACAAAGCGTTCCACCATCTGAAATGGTCAAAAATCGAACGGGATGATTTTCCAAAGTCGTTATGGCACTTTTAGTAGAAGGACTGCTTAATGCACTCTTGTACACATTAAATGAGCCGCTTTCTTCCGTCAAATAATAAAAGGTGTCATTATCACTCGCAAAAACAGGATTTCGATTCTCGCCGGCGAAGGAGGAGAGTTGGGTATACGTACCATTTTCCAAATCATAACTCCAAACATCTCGAGTCACTGAGGACGTGTGGTGCTTCCGCCAAGCATTTTCATAGCCCTTTCGGTCGTGATAAATCAATTTCGTGCCATCGGGACTGTAGGTCGCGTCATGTGCGGGAGAAGTTAATTCCAAAGCTACTCTTCCGCCCGAACTCGGCACACTATATAATTCAGCCATTACACCAGACGGAAACTGCACGTTGGTGTGCAAATCTTGCCGTACCCCGGCAAATACTATTTTTTGATTATCCGGTGAAAAGTCACTGGGTCTTTCGTTGGTGGAGTGAAAGGTCAATCGAACCGCTTCACCACCCGAAGCAGGCATAGTAAACACGTCAAAGTTGCCATATCTATCGGAAGCGAAAGCAATTTGCTTTCCATCATGGCTCCATACGGCGGAGTACTCATAGCTTTCCGATAAGGTCAAGGGAATCGCCACACCCCCCGAAGTGGGTACTTTGTAAATATCTCCTTGGTAATTGAAAAGAATCGTATTCCCGTCTGGTGAAATCGCCGGATAACGCATCCATAAGGGATTGTCTTGAGCGAGCAAGTTGGTTAAGGATAGGCATACGATGGCAGCAAAGGCTTGGAAGGTCAATTTCATTTTCGTGTTTTTTGAATTGATTTGATTTCCATCAGCTTACAACTGATGATAGCGTAAGTTCGTGAATTTTTTGATAATTATTCAAGCTCAAATAAAGGATTCTCACGAAGAATAAATACCACCGCTATGCTGACGGTTTTCGTATCAAGACCACTCCAATGACCAAAAACCACACAATCTGCGACAAACCGAAAATTTCTTTGAAGATATCTAAAGGATAGACGGTTAGGATTCCGGCAACCCCGACCAACAGTCCTAGAATGGAAATACCCTTGGCCATTTGTTTTCCTTGTAATCCAATGATGCTGACGAGCAACACCCAAAGTCCACCGACAATTTCATTTCCCCCACCCAGACCATCGGTTACGATGTTGATACTGGAGAAAATGTGCATGGCTTCATTGGGATTGGTTGCCCCCATCTTGATAACCGACGAAAGGCCAATATTGGCAATCATGCCGCTTGCAATGACCAAAACCACCCAAACATATCCAAATACGGATGCTATCTTCGAAAGGATAGGATTTTGATGTTTGAAACGATGATGTAGAGCCAACACCAAAACAACGAGTAAAATGCCAAACAACACATAACTCGTGAAGTTCAACAGCGATAGAACAAACTGATTCTCTACCAAAAAGTTTAACCGTTCTTGGGCACTTGCATTGGCGTCAGGATAAACCAATAGCCCTCCATAAACCATAAACGCCGAAATGTAAACCAGTGCTTCAAGAATTGCGCTAATGCCTCCAAGCTTTTGTAAACTTCTTTCTCCCATGATTCCCTTGAATTTTGAAACAAGACGCTTCATCTTTCATTTTGTTACTGGGAACGCGAACGATTAAGGTATCCTATTCTCATATGAGACCTGATTTAGAGCAATTTATCGGGGTGTATTGCGTTATGCAAAAACAAGCGTGGTTTCCCTCACCATAGTTTTACACCAACACCGCAAAGACCAAACTATGAACAAACAAAGAATTGCCATTTTATTGATTGCTTCCTTAGGGCTTTTGGCGACTTTTATGCCTTGGGCCACTGTTCCCATCCTTGGAGGTATGAGCGGAACGGAGAATACTTTGGGATGGGTTTCTTTGTCATTTTTCGCCATCCCCATGGTGGTTAGTTTAATTGGCAACAAACACAAGGACCTCGTTCGTATCGCACTTATTGTAACAGTAACTGCAAGTGTTTTGGCCTTTGTGACCTGTATTTGTCAACTTTACGTCTTTAATAGTATGGATAGTAGTGACAATCTTTTTGAAGCCATGCTTGCCGAACAAATCAAAGTTGGTTTTGGGTTATATATCGCGCTTTTTGCGGGCCTTCTCTTACCGCTTTTCGCATTCTTAATGCGAGATTCGGAACTTTCAGCAAAGCAAGCCGAAGCCCTCAGAAACTATAAAAAGAAAACGGCCAAAAAAGTAAGACAACCTAAAGTCAAAGTTGTTGAAGAGGTAGTCGAAAAAGTTGAAGCTCCAGAAACGCAAGAACCCAAAAACAAAATCGACAAGGAAGACCACAGTCGATTTATGCCTTCTTAAACCCTAGAGTGCTTCACTGCGTTCAGAAACCTTGTACGTTTTTTTAAAGGGACGAATAATCAAGCGTGCCTCGCGGTCGAACTTTACGTAGTTATACACCCAATTAATGAATACGACTACCCTATTTCGAAAACCAATCAGGAAATAGAGGTGTACGAACATCCAAACGTACCATGCAAAAACTCCTTGAAATTTAAAACTTTTTAAATCTACCACGGCCTTGTTTCGCCCTACGGTGGCCATGCTGCCCTTGTCTTTGTAAGCAAAGGGTTGCATAGACTTATCCTCAATAAGTCGCAATAAATTGTTTCCCAAGCTTTCTCCTTGTTGGATTGCAGGTTGGGCCATCATGGGATGCCCTTTGGGAAACTCCTCGGAAGTCATTTGGGCCACATCACCAATCGCGAAAATATTCTCAAAACCTTCAACCTGGTGAAAGGCATTCACGGGCAAACGTCCTCCCCGTTGCAAAAGGGTTTCCGCATCGAGGCCTTTGAGGGTTACCGCTTTGACTCCTGCGGCCCAGACCAAAGTGGTTGCGTCAAAGGTAGTGTCGGTATTTGTGGTAATGGTTTTTCCATCATAATCGGAGACGCGGGTGTTCTTCCAGACTTGAACGCCAAGCTTTTCCAAAAACTTTTCCGCCTTTTCCGAAGCGACCGGGCTCATAGCAGGTAGAATTCGGTCGCCGCTTTGCACCAAATTAATTTGCGCTCTACGCGTATCCAAATCGGGGTAATCTTTAGGTAAAATCCCTTTTTTGATTTCTGCTAAAGCCCCGGCCAGCTCCACCCCAGTGGGGCCACCTCCAACGATGACGAAATTCATCAAAGCGTCGCGCTCGTGGAGGTCATCGGTCAGTAAAGCTTGTTCGAAGTTTTCCAAAATCAAGCTACGTAGGTTCAATGATTGCGGAATGGATTTCATGGCCATACTGTTTTCCATGATATTCTGATTCCCAAAAAAATTGGTTTCTGAACCTGTTGCTACCACTAAATAATCATACCCAATTTTACCGATATTGGTTTGAAGGGTTTGTGCCGAAGTATCTACTTGGAGTACTTCTGCCAAGCGAAAAAAGAAATTGGAATACCCTTGCAACACCTTTCTAATGGGGTATGCGATACTATCCGGTTCCAAGCCCCCTGTGGAAACTTGATATAATAAAGGTTGAAAAGTGTGGTAGTTGTGCTTGTCCAGAAGTACTACTTGAACTTCTTTTCTGGCCAATTTTTTTGCTAAAGCAATTCCGCCGAAACCCCCGCCAATAATAATCACACGAGGATAACTGGATTGTGGAATATTCATTTCTGACATATCGTAAAAGTAACAAAACCTTGGCGACCCAAGAACAGGAATTCTTCACGAATCCACAAAATTGAATATAACGCGGTTTGCGTTGGCGTACAGGGAAGGCCTATATCCACGAGGAAAAAAAATGTTGGTATCTTGTAACAAATCCATACGCATTCCCACTAACATATAAACCAACCCGCAGATTGAACAAGGAACTTGAACACCAATTTGTTAGTGAGCTTGAAAACAACCAGAACATTGTTCACAAGGTATGCAGTCTCTACACCAATGATAGGGACTCACACAACGACCTGTTCCAAGAAATCACCATACAATTATGGAAAGCTTACCCGAAGTTTCGGGGAGACGCCAAATTCAGCACCTGGATGTATCGGGTGGCGCTGAACACGGCCATAACCTTGTATCGAAAATCCAAAAAAAGGGTCAAAACTCAGGATTACGACTCGGTTATTTTCAAAATCAAAGCTGACGAGTACGACGATACGCAAGAAAAGCAATTGAAGTTAATGTACAACGCCATTAGGCAATTGGGAGATATTGACAAGGCTTTGGTCTTTTTGTACTTAGAAGACAAGGACTACAGTGAAATTTCGGAAACGCTGGGGATTTCGGAGGTAAATGCACGTGTTAAGATGAACAGAGTAAAAAACAAGCTTAGAACCATACTAAATCCGTAAGTTATGATGGATGAGTTAGAGCTTTTGAAGAAAGATTGGAACAGCAAGCAAGAACATTTGCCCAAGCTTTCGTACGACCAGATATATAAAATGATTTGGAAAAAGTCTTCTTCTATGGTGAAGTGGATTTTTTACATCAGCATCATAGAATTTGTATTCTGGGCCGCCATTAATATTATTTTCAGCGACCCGCAATCCATGGAGGAGCTGAAAACCATGCACATTTACAACATCATGATGGTTTTGGGCTTTTTGAACTATGCCATCATTTTGTACTTTATATTGAAATTCTATTTGAACTACAAAAAGATTTCAGTTACGGATTCGTCTCGAAAACTGATGAAAACCATTCTCAAGGTCAAGCAAACGGTTACGCAATACGTTTGGTTCAACCTCACCATCTTCACCCTAACGATGATTATCAGTTTATACGGTGTTATTCTTTATAGCCCTGAAGGACAGGAAATTACCAAGTCTGCTTCGGAGCAAGCCAGTGAAAGTATGTTCTGGTTTCTGATAATCGTGGTATCCATCGTGTTCATGGCGATTATCTTGGTATTGATATGGCTGTTCTACCGACTGCTTTACGGTATTCTATTGAAAAGATTGAAAGAGAACTACAATGAATTGAAGAAACTGGAAGTTTAATACCTCCACTTTCTTTTTTGGTTTTCTTCTTCGTAGGCTAGTAAATCTTCTTGAGGAATAACCCGTAAAAAAGAGGGATGCTGCTCAATGGCGTATTCCAATTTTTCAATGATAGCCTCCACTGATTCGTTTTCATAATCGATTTCCAAAGGCTGTTTGATATGCATGGATTGTAAAATCCCCTTCTTCTTGACACGAAGTCCACGTTTATCAAAAGACCTTCTGAAACCGTCAATGACTACGGGCACCACAATGGGCTTATATCTTTTGATGATATGTGCTGTACCTTTTCGTAAGGGTTTCCAAGGGGTGGTCGTTCCTTGCGGGAACGTAATTACCCAACCGTCTTCCAAAGCAATGGCAATATTACTAATGTCGCTCATTTTCACTTGCCTGTTGACATCTTGTCCGTCGGCACGCCAGGTGCGTTCTATGCTAATGGAACCTGCATACGCTAAAATTTTGGTGAGCAAGCTTTTCCCCATGGTTTCCTTGGCGGCAACGTAGTAGAAATTCAACTTTGGTCGCCAGAGGTATCCTAAATTCTTTATGGAATCTTCACGTCCGCTTAAACTTGCGTTAAACACATGGAACATGGCCACAACATCAGCAAAATAGGTTTGGTGATTGCTCACGAACAAGACGTTGTTTTCGGGTAAATCCCGTATCACCTGAGAGCCCTCAATCTCCAAGGTATTGAAACCTTTATACCGCTGATGGGTAATCATTCCTGCGATACGAATCAGCCAAGTCTTTAAAAACAATATGTGCCCAAAAGGATTCTTTTTAAAAAGTCCCATATACATCATCCATTCTAAGCGAATTTACAAAATTGGGGATTTATAACACTTGTTCCAACAACGACTTGATTTCGCTCATCATCATGGCCGTTGCGCCCCATACCGTATGTCCATTTAATTTAAAGGCCGGCACCTTAACATTTTTGGCGTAGGAAGTGTTTAGGGTTTCGTAGTGCACGTTGCGGTCGTTCATGAAATCTTCCAAATCCACATGAACCAAATCTTCTACTTCAGAAGGTTGCATCACAAATGAGCCCGTTTGTTGGAGGCTACCCACAAAGGGTTGTACCAAAAAATTACTTGGCGGAATATATACCTCGCTCAATGGCTTCACTACCTCCACTGTTTGCGAGGGTACCCCTACCTCCTCTTCGGTTTCCCGAAGTGCAGTTTCCAAAAGGTCTTTGTCTTCAGGTTCTACCTTTCCTCCGGGAAAAGCAACTTGGTTTGAGTGGACACCTTTGTACTGTTTTCGCAAAATCAACAACAAGCGGGTCGTTTGAATTTCATCCGGATAAAATAGCGCCATCACCGCCGCCCGTTTCGGATTCCGTTGGGCGATTTTCTCCTTTTCCATCAACTGTTTGCGGAAGGCCGGAGACATTTTATCATGCGAAGTTTCACCCGGTAGTGGGAGATTTTTTATTTTTAAAAGCTGCGGATAAAACGTATTGAATTCCATGAAGGTTTTACAAACGACACGAATTACAAGTATACTACTATTTTTTTTCCTGAGCTGTGGGCCTTCATCTCCCAAAGATGGAAAAGAGAAGGAAGCGGAAAGCACACCAAAGGACACCGTAGCAAAGGTTTCTGAAGAAGTTACCGCCGTTGAAGTTGAAGAGGAACCTTTCAAATTGAATGAGGAGAATGCCATAGATTTCTTTTTCAATTATGCCAAGGACCTCAAAGCGAATAAAGTACGCCTAACCACAAGCATGGGTGCTTTTACGGTGCAGTTGTATGATAATGTTCCGTATCACAAAGCAAACTTTATCTACCTCGCCCGACAAGGGTATTTTGACAACACCCAATTTCATCGCATTGTGAAAAATTTCATCATACAAGGTGGGAACTCTGACGACCGTGAAACAGCCCAAAAACGAAGTAAAATTGGTCGCTATCTACTTCCACCGGATGCTAAAAAAGGTTACAAGCATCATCGTGGGACGATATCAATGCCGAGTAGCGAAAGGGATAATCCACATAAACTGGCATCGCCCTATGAATTTTTCATTGTAGTGACCAAGCCTGGTTCGTATCATTTGGATGGTTCCTATACCCCTTTCGGTAAAGTGGTCGATGGAATGGACGTGGTGGATGAAATCAATAGCGTACCGGTAGGAGACGGTGATTGGCCATGGCAGAATGTCTACATCTTAAAGGCAGAAGTGCTCTAAAATAAGTGTCATTCCGAACTTGATTCGGAGTCTGTTAACTCTTCTCCCTAAACCAAAAAGAACCTGAATCGAGTTCAGGTTGACAACCATGGAGTTGAAAACATGGTACCTGGTCATTCCGAACTTGATTCGGAATCTGTAATCTCTTTGCCTCAAACCAAAAAGAACCTGAAACCCCTCCGGATTGAAGGACAAGAAGTTCAGGTTGACCCAACTGCAACCGAAAACCCACATGCTGTCATTCCGAACTTGTTTCGGAATCTTGTTTCATCTAAAACTTGATAAGAAAAGAACTGGCAACCAGTTCAGGTTTACAGTCTACGAAGCGTTTCGATAAATGTTAGGCAAACCAATATTCATCTTTACCGCACAAATACGAATGGAAATTACGGCCAACACTCCAATGGCATAGGCAATCTTTTCAGGAGTGTTGAGTAGTGCCAACAAGAAATACAATCCGCCCCCAGCGATACAAGCGGTGGCATAAATCTCTCGTCGAAACACTACGGGGATTTCATTGCAAAGAATATCACGAAGCACTCCTCCAAAACTTGCGGTCATCGTTCCCAGCGCAATACAAATGACTGGGGCAAGCTGTACCTCCAAACCCTTTTCAATACCTACCATGGTGTATAGCCCTATCCCTATGGTATCGAACAGAAAAAGTGACTTGCGCAAAAACTTCAATTGTTTGGAGAATAGAATGGCCAAAGCGACCGTAACAGGAATAACAATCACATAAGTCAAATCTTGAATCCAGGTAACGGGTGTATTTCCAATGAGTAAATCCCGAAGGGTTCCTCCCCCAATAGCGGTCACAAAAGCGATAATGAGCACTCCAAACAAATCGAGTCGTTTGTCCATGGCCACTAAAACTCCCGAAATGGCAAAGGCCACCGTCCCTAAAATATCAGCCAATTGATAAAGCATCCTACATTTTTTGGGTGTAGTAATTATAATCCTTAAGCACGGTGTCCAAGAACTGGTTGTCGTAGAGCTGGGAATTGGTTTCTAGGATGGATTCCACCTTATCCCGCAGTGCTTTTAAGGTCTTGAAATCGCTACTTTGCTTTGCTATGCGATACGTCTCTTTAATTAGCCTTACATCTTTATCAGTGAGCAGGGTAACATTGGTAAAGGTAGGCTCATATCGGTCTTCCACCTCTTCCAGAATGGTGTGGGATACTTTCACCTTGTTCTTGGTGCTGATTACAACGGTTCCTGCAGCTGCATCTCCAGTACGTTGTCGCTTATCCGAAAATAGAATACTTAAAATACCGATTGACCCTAAAAAAATCCAGATGTCAACCAAACGAAGCATCCAACGGACTAAAAGATTGCTCCAATGCACAGGGGCCCCATCAACCCGAACAACCCGCATTTTCATCAACATTTTTCCAACAGTTCGCCCATTAAAAAGGCTGTGCATCAGCAAGGAATAAAACATCGCGGGTAGAAAAATCAGGGCAACCAAACCTCTTTGCGTCCAAGTATCTTCATAAACGTAAGAAATGGCGTCACCGATAACGTTGACCAAAAAAGCATACATGTACAAAAGGAACCCATCTATCAAAAACGCTACGATTCGCTCTCCAATACCAACGATTTTATAATCTAGGTTGACATTTTGCGTTGTATTGATTTGGAGGTTGCTCATATAATCCTAATTTTAAGCAGCCCGTAAACAGTTGATATGCGCGAAGCGGCCTTTGTGAAGCAAAATAAGGAAAAATGGATAGCATTTGAAAAGGCAATGCAGCAGGGAACAACCACCCATCCAGACGAGCTCGCGGACGGCTATATTCATTTGACAAACGATTTGGCTTACGCCCAAACCTATTACGCTGATAGCAAGACACTTCTCTATTTAAACTCGCTTGCTTCCCAGGCGCATCAGAAGATTTACAAGAATAAAAAGGAGTCCAGAAATCGTATTGTTGATTTTTGGGGATACGAATTTCCCATCTTCTTTCAGCAGTATCATAAAACGCTTTTTATTGCCTTTGCCATTTTTGGCGTGGCTACCCTCATTGGAAGTCTTTCCGCCTTGAACGATGCCTCGTTTGTACGGCTGATTTTAGGAGACGCCTATGTGAATTTGACCTTAAATAATATTGCGGAAGGGAACCCTACCGCGATTTACAAAAGTGGCAGTGAAATTGGAACCTTTTTGGGCATTACCATCAACAACATTCGTGTGGCATTCTTGGCATTTGCCTTTGGCGTAATCACTAGTGTGGGGACGGCCTATATTTTGTTTAGTAACGGGGTAATGTTGGGTGCTTTTATCACCTTTTTCTATACCAAAGGCGTATTTTTTGAAGCCAACCGACAAATATGGTTGCATGGTACCATTGAGATATCCGTGATTATTGTTGCGGGATGTGCAGGGCTGATTATGGGAAATAGCATCTTATTCCCGAAAACCTATTCGCGCCGTGTCTCGTTTATGAAAGGTGCGAAAGATGGCTTGAAGGTGGTGGTGAGTACCATTCCTTTTTTCATTATTGCGGGCTTCATTGAAGGTTTTATCACTAGGTATTCTGATATGCCGGATTGGTTGGCCTTTATCATCATTGGCGGTTCACTTAGCTTAATCATCTTTTACTATATCCTTTATCCCCAGATTTTAAATCGTTTAGATGGAAAAAAAATACTTCGAGCTCAGAATTAATAGAGATTTTGGTGAAATCCTTTCGGTTTACTTTGATTTTCTAAAACAGAACATCAAGCGTTTCACCAATATTTTTTTGAATTACAATGGTATTTTCATTGTAGGTCTACTGGTAACCAGTTACCTAATGGTTTCGGGTTTTGTCGGTTTAATTGCTTCTGAAAACAATTATTTGCCAGGAAACACAGCACCTGATTTTGACAATTACCTCCTTTATGTCGGTGCTGGTGCAATGCTGTTCTTTTTTATTTTTTTGATAGCGGCCAGCTTAAACTTCAGCATCAGTTCGGCTTACATGATTCAATACGAACTGAAGAAAGGCGAACCCATTGATAAAAAAGAGGTATGGAATCTAGTCAAAGCCAGAGGAGGTAGCATCATCGGGTTTATCCTATTGTTGATTCCAATTTATCTTGTTTTCATGGTGGCTGTTGTGATTTTTGCCTTCATCCCCCTATTGGGTCTTATCGCCCAATACATCATCCAGTTTTTCTTGGCTGCCTGGATTGGCGTTTCCTTCTATAGCATGCTTTCCGAAAACAAGGGAGTAGTTGATGCCTTTCAAGAAGGTTGGACGCTGGTCAAAAAAAGCTTCTGGAAATCTGTTGGCGTAAATTTCGTTTTGGGTATTCTCAACGGGCTTCTCTTTTTCATTATCCTTTTGATTCCTGGAGTTATCGTTGGCATCTACACGTTTCATGTGGTAGACTCCAACATTGACGTAACCGAATCCATCGTATCAATGATAGTATACACCTTGGCATTGTGTATTCTGCTAGTGCTTTCCGCCTATGCCCAATGCTTATCCCAATTTGTGAATGGTATTTTGTTTTATGCCCTTCATGAAAAAGAATACAACGTCAACACGCGAAGTAAAATCGAAGAAATCGGCAAAACCAGTTTGTGAGGTATATTTTTCTTTTACTTTTCTTTTTGCCATGTATTCTTGGGGCTCAAACCAACCAAGGTGCAGATACTTTATCCGTTCAGTACGACACCAACTCCAATGTATCGGAAAAAGCTTTTTCTGAAGAAGACCTTTCCAAAAAATATACGGGTGATGAATTCAATTATGAAGTAGACACCGGTAAGTCACAAAATTTATTGTTGCGGTTTCTGAATTGGCTCTCCCTAAAACTCAATAACACTTTTGGGATTGACATATCACCCAATACCTTGAAGTTCCTGGAATACACCATTTATACCCTTATGGGTTTATTGGTGCTTTATCTGCTCGTCCGGTTTTTTGTGAATGAAAACTTTGGCTCCATTTTTACCAAAAAGGCAAATCCCATTTTGGATATCGATTTGGCCGAAGAACATATTGAAGATTTGGATTTGGATGCGCTACTTCGCGATGCGCTGAAGCAAAAGGATTATCGCCTTGCGGTTCGTTTTCAGTTTTTAAAGGTCTTAAAATCCTTATCGCAGCGCCAAATCATTGATTGGCATTTTGAAAAAACCAATTCGGATTATAGTAGGGAAATCAATGAAAACCGTTTGAAAATACGCTTTGACGAAGCCTCATATTTATATGAAAACATCTGGTATGGTGAACAACGTATTGACGCCAACCTTTATGAAAAAACGCAACATCGGTTCAGCCGATTACATCAAATGATTCCGTAACCGTGGATAAGAAATCAAAAATCATATTGATTCTGTTTGGTGTCGTCATGATAGGGATTATCGTGACGGAAATCGTACGTCCGCGACCTTTGAATTGGCGTCCTTCGTTCGTCAGTTCATCCAAAATACCTTTCGGCTGCTTCGTTTTGTACAATGAGCTATCCAATATTTTCGAAGAAACCGAAATCGAAACCGTTGATGAGAATACCTATGAATTCCTAAGCAACTATCAAGGGGAAAACCCATCGACTTTTTTGTTCGTGAATGATTTTCTCTTCTTTGACGAACAGGAAACCTTTCAGCTTTTGGATTATGTAAACGAAGGTAATACAGCCTTTATCGCTTCAAAAGATGTCGGATATATTTTAAGAGATACGTTGAACTTGGTCATCCAATCCGAATATTATTTACAGGAAAATGAAGCCGTTCTAGATTTTACCCATACCAAATTCAAAAGCCAATCCTACACCTTTGACCGTGGCATGCAACATGCGCATATTACCCGGTTGGATACGGTAAATACCGAGGTGCTCGGCCATATTTCCTTCACGCGTGAAGCTATTTTGGAAACAGAAGCACCAGAAAAGGTGCGCAAACCGAATTTTATAAAAGTAGCTTTTGGAGATGGGACTATTTTTATCCATACCAATCCCTTGGCCTTTTCCAACTACTATTTGCTCAAAGGCAACCAGAAATATGCTGCCAATACCTTTTCATACATTGACCCCGAAGTACTGCTATGGGATGATTTTAAAAAGTCTGGTCGAAAGGTAGTCACCTCACCTATCCGATTTATTTTGACGCAAGCCAGCCTAAAATGGGCCTACTACGTCACCATGATAGGTATTATTCTATTTGTCATTTTTAGGGCCAAACGCGAACAACGTATTATTCCGGTCATCACACCATTGGAGAATTCATCCGTGGAGTTCGCAAAAACGGTGGGCTCCTTGTATTATCAACACAAAGACTTTAAAGACATCACGCATAAAAAATCAACCTATTTTCTAGCATTTTTGCGAAACCGATACCATTTGGATACCTCCAAAATTGATGAGCGAATGATAAAAGACCTTGCGGCCAAATCTGGAAAAAGCTTATCAGAAACCAAAACCCTTTTGGAATTCATCATCCATCTAAAACAAAAACCGTTACATACCGAACAAGATAGCATACGGCTGAACAAGCTGATAACTGAATTTAAAAATTGAATATGAGCGAACAAGAACCCAACGAAGAGAAATTGGAATTCCAATCAAGAGTAGACCTCAGCGCATTGCGCGACTCTGTGAACCAAATCAAAACAGAATTGGGCAAAGTCATCATTGGGCAGCATGACATGGTTGAATTGTTGATTGTTTCCATTTTGGCGAATGGGCATGCCTTGATTGAAGGGGTACCAGGCGTTGCCAAAACGGTAACCGCCAAACTTTTGGCCAAAACCATGGATGTTGATTTTAGTAGAATTCAATTCACCCCAGATTTGATGCCCAGTGATATTTTGGGTACATCCATCTTTAATGTGAAGACGTCTGAGTTTGAGTTCAAAAAAGGTCCCTTGTTCTCCAACATCATCCTTATTGATGAAATCAACCGTGCCCCCGCCAAAACCCAAGCGGCTTTGTTTGAAGCGATGGCGGAACGGCAAATCACAATTGATGGGCAGGAGTTTGATATGGCGCCACCGTTTTTGGTTTTTGCTACGCAGAACCCTGTTGAGCAGGAAGGTACTTATCGCCTACCCGAAGCGCAATTAGACCGTTTTCTGTTTAAAATCAATGTGGATTATCCATCCCTTGAGGAAGAAGTTGAAATTTTGGAGCGCAAACACGAACAAAAAGGGGCTAATGAAGAAGACTTGATTGGTGCCGTACTAAACGCAAAACAAATTGCAGAGTATCAGCAAAAAATCAAGGAAATTGTCATTGAGAAAAACCTCATCACCTATATCGCATCCATTGTAAATAACACACGTACCAACGCGAATCTGTACCTAGGGGCTTCGCCTAGAGCATCCATAGCATTGATGGAAGCCTCAAAAGCCTTGGCTGCAATTCAAGGAAGGGATTTCATAACCCCGGAGGATATCAAAAAAATAGCAGCACCTGTTCTAGCACACCGTATCATCTTAACCCCGGAAAGGGAAATGGAAGGTTTAACGGCGCATGAAGTAGTACGTCAAATTGTTGAAAGCATTGAAATTCCACGATAGGTTTTGAAACGGTTTTTTCGCTCGATATATCTGCAAAAAAGATTCTTCATCATCCTGACCTTGTTGGTCTTAGGATTCATGGTTTCCTATTTTTTTGCATCCCTATATTCAAGTGTACGCATCCTGTTTTTTCTTTTTTGCTTGTTGCTTATCGCGGATTATCTGCTTCTGTTCGCCTCAAAAGGGAAGATTCAAGCCAAACGATTACTCCCGGATAAATTGTCGAATGGAGATGAAAATCCAATTCAATTCCAAATTGGCAACGAATACCTTTTTCCAGTAAAAATCAAAGCCATTGATGAGATTCCGTTTCAATTTCAAAAACGGGATTTTGAACAATTCAGTCATTTGGAAAAAGGAGAAAGCAAACTGTTTCATTATAACCTGAGACCCACCGAACGCGGAACCTATTCTTTCGGAAGTTTGAATGTTTTTGCCGAATCCACCATAGGTTTTTTGAGCAGGAGATACCGGTTTGATGAAAACGCCGAGATTCCGGTTTACCCTTCCTTTTTACAATTGCGGAAGTATGACTTGATTGCATTCACGAATCGTTTACACCAATACGGCCTGAAAAAAATTCGACGTATTGGCCATACCATGGAATTTGAACAAATCAAAGAGTATGTGCAAGGAGATGACATCCGGAATATCAACTGGAAAGCCACGGCGAAGAAAAGCCAGCTGATGGTCAACCAATACCAAGACGAAAAATCCCAACCGATATACTCCATAATCGACAAGGGACGGGTCATGAAAATGCCCTTTGATGCACTCAGCCTGTTGGATTATGCCATCAATGCCACCTTGGTCATCAGCAATATTGCCATCAAAAAGCAAGACAAGGCAGGGATGTTGGCCTTTAGTAATAAGGTAGAGAATCGGGTAGTTGCCGAGCGCAGAAATTCTCAAATGAATTTGATTTTGGAAACGCTCTATAATTTGGAAACCAATTTTGTAGAAAGCGATTTCAGCCGCTTATATATTGACGTCAAACGCAACATCAATCAAAGGAGTTTGCTATTGCTGTACACCAATTTCGAAACTTTAGATGCGTTGCATCGGCAGTTGGGCTATCTTCAAGCATTGGCCAAACAACATCTTTTGGTAGTCATTTTCTTTGAAAACACGGAGCTCAACCAATTTGCCGAAACCCAACCCAAAAACACACTCCAAGTATTTGAACAAACCATTGCGGAGAAGTTCATTTATGAAAAGAAATTGATTGTTAATGAATTGAATCGTTACGGTATTCAAACCATTTTAACCAAACCAGAAGACTTGACCATCAATACTATCAATAAATATTTGGAAATCAAAGCGCGTGGACTCCTCTAGCGGGTAAGAAAGTGTTGCGTTTGTAGCGTTTGTGAACTGGTAAAACCCAAGGCGTTCAAATTGGGCAGCTCTCCATTATCAAAAGTCATATCAGGCATTGGATTCAAACCAAAGGCCTGCGCTTGAACGCTGTTTAAATCAGCTCTATCGTAACGGTCTCTTTTTTTGGTAAAAATCTCAATCATAAGGCCTACGGAGATACCTCCCAATACGGTTGCAATCAAGTCGTCATTGGACCAACCATCTGGACGCTGTCCCGCATCTACAGCTTCCTTAGCTACACCAATTAAGGCACTTCCTGCAACAGCGCCGACAAATGTCCATGCCCTATCGCCATCCGATATTTGCTTGGCAATTCCAGCACCGGCCAAACCGTATAAGTGACCACCCAAAAAATGTAGGGCTTTATCCCGCTGAATTTGACCATGCCCCAATGTAAATACCAGGAATAAAATGAGGATGCTAAGGCGCTTTACCATATCGCCCCAAATGTAACGAAAGCTCCGAAATGGCTACGTTAAACTTTGGGTTTTTTGAAGGGCTGCTTCGTATTCTTCGATGAATTGCATAACGAGCGCTCCTGCAGGTTGGATATCATGGATTAATCCCGATACTTGACCAATTTCCAACTCCCCTGCTTCCAGGTCTCCTTCAAACATCCCTTTTTTGGCACGTGCCCTTCCCAACACTTGTTTTAACTCCTCAACCGATGCATTACGAGCATAGGCTTCTTGAACTTCTTGGTAAAACTTGTTTTTAAGCAAACGCACTGGGGCAAGTTCCTTTAGGGTCAAATGCGTAGCCCCTTCTCCAGCAGCAACGACTTCATTCTTAAAATTGATGTGTGACGAGGCTTCTTCAGTAGCTACAAAACGACTTCCCACCTGAACCCCATCTGCACCTAAAACCATAGCTGCCAACATCGCCTGCCCCGAACCGATACCTCCAGCAGCAATCAGTGGAATGTCAACCTTTTCTTTTACAGAGGGAATAAGTACCATAGTGGTAGTTTCATCCCTTCCATTGTGTCCACCAGCTTCAAAACCCTCGGCTACAACTGCGTCAACTCCGGCATCTTGGGCCTTGAGTGCGAACTTTACACTACTAACCACATGAACTACCGTAATACCTTCGTCTTTTAAATGCTTCGTCCAGGTTTTTGGATTGCCTGCAGAAGTAAACACAATTTTCACCCCGTTAGAGACAATAATCTCCATGAGCTCTTCAATATCCGGATATAACATAGGTACGTTAACCCCGAATGGTCGTGCGGTTGCTTTTTGGCATTTTTGGATATGCTCTTTTAACACGTCTGGATACATACTTCCTGCGCCCAAAAGACCTAATCCTCCTGCATTGGAAACCGCTGAAGCTAGCCGCCAACCACTGGCCCAAATCATACCGCCTTGTACTATGGGGTATTTTACTTGAAACAGTACGGTGATACGGTTGTTTTTCATAGTTATCCGATTACACCAGAGCCTAACAATTCCTCGCCGGCATACCACGCCACAAACTGTCCTTCGGTAATTGCTGATTGGGATTCTTCAAAATCCACATACATGCCATGCTCCGTTTGGTAAAGCGTCGCCTTTTGTAAGGGTTGACGGTATCGGATTCTGGCACTTACCTCCATCTTCTCACCGGAAGCAAGAGTCAAGTCCTCCCGTACCCAGTGTACCTCATCCTTATGGACAAACAAAGTTTTACGAAACAAACCGGGATGTGTTTTGCCCTGCCCTGTATAAATAATGTTATTTTCTACGTCCGTTTCAATAACGAATAAGGGTTCTTTGGTACCGCCCACATCCAACCCTTTCCGCTGGCCGATGGTAAAATAGTGTGCGCCTTGATGCTCTCCTACTACCCTGCCATCCGTTTTGGCGTATACCTTTTTTTGGGCATGATACGACAGCTCATTTTCCTTATCAGAAAAACTAGAGACTTCTTTTTGAAATTGGAGCGCATCCGAAGGAATTTCCACAATCGCACCCTTTTTCGGTTTCAATTGTTGTTGTAAGAATTCCGGCAAACGCACTTTTCCGATAAAACACAGCCCTTGGGAATCTTTTTTATCTGCGGTAATCAACCTATTGTCTGAAGCAATTTTCCGTACCTCTGGTTTGGTGAGTTCTCCAATGGGAAACAAGGTTTTCGAGAGTTGCTCTTGAGACAACTGGCACAAAAAATAGGACTGGTCTTTATTGCCATCTACCCCTGAGAGCAGTTGGTAGGTTTTCGTTCCATCTGCATTTTCAATGGTCCCTTTTCGACAGTAGTGTCCCGTAGCGACATAATCCGCTCCAAGTTGCAAAGCAATTTTCAAAAAAACATCAAACTTGATTTCGCGATTACACAACACATCCGGATTGGGTGTTCGGCCCATTTCGTATTCCCGAAACATGTAGTTTACGATACGCTCTTTATATTCTGCACTTAAATCGACGGTCTGAAAAGGTATTCCCAATTTCTCGGCTACAATGAGCGCATCATTGCTGTCCTCAAGCCAAGGGCATTCCTCGGAAATGGTCACGGAATCGTCATGCCAGTTTTTCATAAAAAGGCCAATAACATCGTAGCCTTGCTCTTTCAACAAGTAGGCTGCAACACTTGAATCCACTCCTCCTGATAGTCCAATGACCACCTTTTTCATAACCACCTTATTTGGAGGGCAAAAATACAAAATCCTAAACGCTTTTTAAGCCTTGAGCGAGAAGGACCAAATTCTATGGATTCGTTTGCTTTTCGTGATACTCCTGTGACATTTTGAAGTTATTCTTGTAATGGAACCTACGACCAATATTTAAAGTTGGCATAACCTAGAATTAAGGATGCTTTTAAATGGTTGGAGCGATTATACCTTACTTTCAACGAATAGAACACAGAACCAAATTAATGAAAATGAAGACCATCCCACTTTTCAAAAAAATTGCTTTTTTCTTCCTCGTAGCGCTGGCATTCAACAGCTGCAGTAACAATGATGACGATGGGGGAACAACAACCGACCGAAACGGTGATACTAATAACACGAATTCCTTGCCCAACATTGTTGAATTGGCAGAAACTGTAGATGTGTTGACGCTGCTCTTAGATGCCGTAGAGGCTGCTGGAGGAGATTTGGGCAACACACTGGCGACAGGAGACCCGCTCACAGTATTTGCTCCTTCGAACGATGCCTTCAACGCCTTGCTAGCACAATTGGACGGATTCGACAGTCTGGATGATTTTGACGAAGCGGCGGAGAAAGAAATCTTGACGAAAATTTTACAGTATCACGTAATCGCAGACACCAAAGCATTTAGTTCGGACTTATCGGACGGACAAAGCTTGCCAACGGTGCAATCCGAAAACTTGACCGTAACCATTGATGGCTCTGTTTTCATCAACGACAAAACCGATGAATCTGCAGAAGTGGTAGGTGCGGATAATCAAGCATCAAACGGTATTGTTCATATTATTGATAAAGTATTGTTACCCCAAGAAGTACTGGATATTCTTTTCCCGAAACCGACTATTGTCGAATTGGTTGTGGAAACGGAAGAACTTTCCCAATTGGAAGAGGCAGTTATCAAAGCTGGGCTAGTTGATGACCTTAACGGGGAAGGACCATTTACGGTATTTGCTCCAACTAATGCCGCCATTGATGAATTATTCGACTTGTTGGGTGATTCCTTCAATAGTTTTGATGACTTTGACAACTTCATTGAAATCCAAATCTTGGAAGACATCTTAAAGTATCACGTGGTACCTGGCAACATCGCTGCTGCAGATTTGAGCGCTGGAACGGTGAACACTTTATTGGAAGGCGAAACATTGGAAATCATTAGCTCAGGCGAAACCTTCGTCATAGGGGATGCCTCTGAGGTAGATGCCAATATTGAAAATGCCGACAACTTCGCCAGTAACGGTGTGGTGCATATCATTGATAAAATTTTGATTCCGCAGGAAGTTCAAGACTTTTTGGATACCCTCGACCCCGACGACACAACAGGTGGCGTACCTACAATCAAAGAAATCGTTGAAAGCACTGAGGAGCTTGATTTTTTAAGAGAAGCCCTGGAACTGACAGGGCTTTTGGAAACGCTCGGTGAAGAGGGACCTTTCACGGTTTTCGCACCGACAGGAGAATCCGTAAATCTGATTTTTGGCCTGTTGGGTTCTGGAATCAATTCGCTTGAAGACGTTGACCTCTCTTTTGAGATTGATTTGTTGCGCCAAGTGCTCAGCTATCATGTGGTGCCAGGCAACATAACCTCTGCAGATTTAATGCAAGGTCCCGTTCCTACCTTATTGGAGGGAGATGGTTTTACCGTAATCGCGGATGGTCAAGGATTTGTCTTACAAGATGGCTTGGCTGGACTGGATGCCAATTTATTGGTAACCGATATTCCAGCGGGTAACGGAGTAATCCATACTATCGATAGAATATTAGTTCCCGAAAGCGTTATTTATCAGGTTCTGACGGAAACAGAACAAAATCTAATGGCGCTTCTTGAAGAGCTCGAAGACAACGAGGTGTTCATGACAGCCTATTTATTGGTTCGCGATTCACTGGAAGATGTGTTAAATGGAGAGGCATTTACCTTCTTCTTGCCAACCAATCAAGCGTTCCTAGACCTGTTTGCGCAGCTTGATGGCATCAACGACTTAACGGATTTTGACACAGAAGCTGAATTAAGGCTATTGGGTAAGATTTTAGTATACCATTGTGTTGATGGCGTCAAAGGAACGTCAGATATTTTGTTTAACGGTCAAGAGCTAACTACCGTACAAGGTGAAACCCTAATTGTTGAAGTAGGTGACGAAATCAAAATCTTAGACAAAACAACAATTCCAGCGAAGGTCACTTCACCTGATTTTGAAGTGCTTAACGGTGTATTACACATTATAAACAAAGTGTTATTGCCCCAAGAAGTGCTGACTCAGCTTTCGTCCTAGAATCTTAGTTTTTCCTTTTTGTTCAATCCGGCCCACTCAGAAGAGCAAACCGGATTGAACAAAAAGGAAAAACTAAG